>CAYUYD010000137.1:946-2240 GCA_964449105.1 uncultured Planctomycetaceae bacterium
GCACTGGTGCAGAACATCGAAGACATCCTGGACCGGCTCGATCGCGTCGGCGAGGTTCTCAAGGGCGAAGGCGCCGCCGAACCGCCCGCCCGAAAGGTCGAGTTGACCGAGACGGAAGCCGCATTGATGAAGCACCTTCGGGCCACGGAACTGTCGCTGGATGAACTGATTCGCCGGTCGGGATTGCCCTCATCCGACGCCACTGCGGCGATGACAATGCTGGCAATTAAAGGGCTTATCGCACAAAAACCCGGCGGGATCTTCGCCGCACGTTCGTCGTAACAGACTGGGCCACAGAGATGCAGAGAGCGCAGAGAGGATAAGAATTAAAAAATCTCTGTGTCCTCTGTGTCTCTGTGGCAAAGATTTCTTCTGGATTACCTTGCGGGGTTTTCGATCCACTCGGCGTAGCAGGTCCCGCACAGGTGAATCGTCAACCGGCGATAAACCTGTTCCATCAGTTCGGCCTCGGACATGTGGCGGATTTCTTCGAGAATCTGCTCGATAGCCTCGTCAATATCCACGGCCAGGTCGGCTTCGGTAAGGTTTGGCGGAGTCGGGTCGGCGAACGCCTCGATCCGCACGACGTAGAAATTCCCCTCCCCCTGCCTCAATTCCGCGCCGCAGCGATGACAGAATAAATGTGCTTCCGGTTCCTTTCCCATGTCGAAGATATTTTAGCAGGGATGCAGGGGATTCAGGGGATTCAGGGGATAGAAAAATTGCAAAAACCGCGACAGGTTAGGAAACCCGCCGCGCTTGTATTTGGAGATGTTTGGCTCAGTCCTCTTTTTCTTCGTTGACCCATACTACCGGCAAGAATAACCATTTGTCGTCAGACTTTCCCGGTTCAAAGGCTAGTTTGTCTGGATGATCCTTGAGAACTTTGATTCCCCAATTACCATCCCCTCGTGACGTCTGGCGTTGAGGTTCAAGAAAACCTTTCAGTGCCGCTATGGGAACGATACATCCTTCTCCGCTGTCTTTCTTCACGAACTCAACTGCGTCATATTCACCCAATATCTTTGCAAGATTGGGCGTAATGTCCCACCAGTACAGGAAAGAGGTGTTTTCATACAACTTGCTTTTTTTTACGAGTACAGATTCTGCCATGGGATGAATTACGGTTTTTGGACGACCGGCACTATTACGAGTTTCAGGATGTTCGACATGATAGCGTTTATGACACTCTGGGTGCATCAGGACGCAGTTATCACGGTTGTATCCGCAGGTTCCATCCAACCGATGAAGATGAACGCCGACGTTTGATTCAAACGATTCGCCGCAAAGGTGG
>CAYUYD010000137.1:2250-7363 GCA_964449105.1 uncultured Planctomycetaceae bacterium
GGTGGCAACGCGGGTTGGAAGCAAGCAGATGACGCTTGATCTCGGTTTTTGTTTTGCGTTCGTCAAGTTGAAGGCGTGCGAAAACAAAACGATTCGCATAAAACCACTTATCCGGGTCGTCGCCAGCGTGTTCCTGTATGTGCTGTTTGGTAAGTTTTAGGATTTCCTTTGGTGTCATAGGAAAATCTCTCCTGCAAGCCGTCTATTGGTTACTTTGCAGCAAACTGCTCGTTTTCCAGACGCGGCGGGTTAGGAAACCCGCCGCGCTTGTATTCATTCTTAAAAAAGTAAGTATTTATTTCTTTATCCCGTGCATCCCCTGAATCCCTGCTAAATCTATTCGCGGATGTGTCCGCTGCCGGTAACGATCCATTTGTATGTGGTGAGGTCTTCTGCGCCCATAGGCCCGCGGGCGTGGAGTTTGTCGGTGCTTATGCCGACCTCCGCCCCCAGGCCGTACTCGCCGCCGTCGGCGAACCGCGTCGAGGCGTTGACCATCACCGATGAACTATCGACACGCGCGACGAACGCCTCTGCCGCTGCGATGCTGCCGGTAACAATCGCGTCGGTATGATGCGAGCCGTATTTGTTGATGTGCTCGACGGCCTCATCAAGCGAATCGACCACCTTCACCGCCAGCGTCAGAGCAAGGTATTCCGTAGTCCAATCCTCCTCCGCAGCCTTTTTCATGCCGGCGAAAAGTTTTCGCGATTTTTCGCAGCCACGGAGTTCCACGCCGGCGTCGGCGAGTTTCCTGGCAACGGCGGGCAGAAATTCCCCTGCCACCGCCGCATCGACCAAGAGCGTTTCGGCGGCATTGCAGACGCCGGGACGCTGGCACTTGGCGTTGACGACGATTGCTTCAGCCATTGCCAAATCCGCGTCGGCGTGGACATAGACGTGGCAGTTTCCGGCGTAGTGTTTGATGACGGGGATAGTGGCGGCCTGGACTACCGCGCGGATTAGACCTTTCCCGCCTCGTGGGATGATGAGGTCGATCAGGCCTTCGGCTTTTGCCATCGCGGGCACGACTGCCCGGTCGGTTTTGTCGATGACGGTAACGGCTTCTGTCGGTAGAGACCCGCTCGCCAGCCCCGCCCGCAGGCATTCGGCGATGGCGAGGTTCGAATGGATGGCTTCTTTTCCGCCCCGGAGGATAACGGCGTTTCCGCTTTTGATGCACAGGGCGGCTGCGTCGGCCGTTACGTTCGGGCGGGACTCGTAGATGATGGCCACCACGCCCAGCGGGACGCGGCGTTTTTCGACCCTCAGCCCGTTCGGCATGTTGTATGCGGCGATGGTTTTCCCGACCGGATCGGTCTGTGCGGCGACGGCTTCCAGACCGGCTGCCATTTCCTCGATGCGAGAATCCGTCAGCGTCAGCCGGTCTATCATGGCTTCGGAAAGTCCGTCCTGTTCGCCGGCTGCGAGGTCTTTGGCGTTTTCGGCCCGGATTATTGCTGCGCCTTGTCGGATGGCTTTGGCGGCTGACAGAAGTGCGGCGTCTCGCTCGGCTCCGGTTGAAACAGCCAGACCGGCTGATGCGGAACGGGCGGCTGATGCAATCTCTCTGACGTATGCGACGGCGTCCATGTATTTTCCTCTTACTCGCCGGCGCTCCGGTCAAGGCAGCGGGGGCGGGACAGTTCGCTTCTCCAGGCGATAACTGACGGGCAGGACCGATTCGTCGGCCAGGCGGACCTTCAGGTCAGGCGGTAACTGCACCTTTACCTCGCCGGGCAGCCAACTACCGAGAGGCTTGAGGTCGCTGTCCGTCAGGACAATGTAAGCCTGAATCTTTTCGAGGCCGAGTTTCTCCAGGTCTATGCGGTTTCCCGTAACCGTGATCTGCCTGGTCCAGGTTTCGCCCGGCTTGGCCTGGAGTTCGTATTTGCTCCAGGTCCCATCCGTCAGCCAGGACCTGGGCGACTGAACGGCGACGGCTACGGTAAATACCTTGCTGTCGGTCCGCTGCCCGATCTTGAAAGTTACGGTAACCTTGTTCGGAATCAGGATGGCGTTGCTGATGTTCGGCGGAGGCAGAAGTTCGACTTCCCTGGTTATCGATTCGCCGATGGCCACGTCGTCGCCGAGAGTAATCGGCTTGGTCAGCACGGTCAGTTGTTTTTCCGAGCCGATGTTTGTCTTCTGGCTTTCCGGGATACGCAGGTCAACTCGGTCGGGTTTGACCTCAACCGGGCCGGACGGAACAACATCGCTGAAGTCGGGCTTCACGGGTATGTCGCGGATATCTTTTAATCTGTCGAGGTGGATGTCGATGTCTCGCGGTCCGGTCCAGACGACCTCCAGCCCAAAATCGCGCAACTCGGGCAGATCGGTCAAAATCTTCGAAATGAGTTCGCGGTGCTGACCGGCGCCAAGCGCCCTTGCCGGGTCGTATCGCAGCACCGATTTCTGCCCCGACAGGCTGTCCATGAATCTGTCGATGAAGTTCCGCTTTCCCTTGACGCGGAATTTTATCGAGGCGTCGTTCGGGCTGAGCAGGACGATATTATCGGCTGAACTTGTGAGGATGTGCAGTGTGGCTTCGACATCCTCCTCGGCGGTGAAATGTATGTCGGCATAGACCCATATCAGGACGGTTATGACCGCCACCCACACGCCGGTGCGCAGACCCTGCATGAACCACTGCCTGCTGAATCGGCCGGCAGGAGTTTCGTCGCTGCGTCCTTTTCCGGATTGGCTAATTCTCACTCGCATATTCACTTACGTTTCGGCGCTACTTCAGCCGGCCCCATCGTTTCGGCATCAGCATCGCTCGCAGCAGTTCGCGCAGACTGTCGGCGTCCAGACCGATATGCAGTTGTCCGTCCGCGGCGATGGATATCCGACCGGTTTCTTCGCTGATGACAATAATGACGGCGTCGCTTTCCTGCGCCAGACCAAGCGCCGCCCGGTGCCTGCTGCCAAGCGAGGCGTCCACGTCTTCGCTCTCAGCGAGGGGAAACTGGCAACCTGCCGCCGCCACACGCCCCTGCTGGATTATCACGCCCATGTCGTGCAGCGGCGTTCCGTGGTAGAAAATCGTGTTCAGCAGCCCGGGCGACAGTTCCGCGTCCAGCAGCACGCCCGATTCCATCAGGGCACCCAGCCCGATCTTGCGTTCAATGGCGATTATCGCGCCGGTTTTGTTGCGGGAAAGGTATCCCGCCGATTCCACAAGGGCGGAAATCTTCTCTTCGAGGTATCGCCGTGGGCCGCTAAACAGACGAGTCCTGCCGAAGTAGCCAAGTGCCCGGCGGAGTTCGGGTTGAAAGGCCACCACCCCCGCCACAAAAGCAAACAGCAGAAACTGTCCGTACAGGTACTCGATCCGGTCCCAGCGACGGTTCTGGTCCTTCGGCAGCAGGCGGATGCACAAGTACACCAGCGCGAGGACCACTGCGGCGCCCTTGACCAGGCTCGCCCCACGCGTCCCGCGCAGAAAACGCGTCGCCCACCAAACCACAAGACCGATGAGGACCATCTCGACGACCACCTCAAGTACGTCGTAGTTCGCCACGCGATTAAGGTAATTCGTGATGGCCCTGAAAAGTTCGCCCATAGCAGCATTGTATAGTAGCCGATAGCCCGTAGCCAGTGGTCAGTTTAGCCGTCGTCGGTACGACGACGATTTTTGTTTTTTTCTTCAATCGCGCGGGCGACCTTGAGCGCCTGGACGACCGCTGCCACGTCGTGGACGCGGAAGATGTTTGCCCCGCCGCGGCAAGCGGCCAGAACCGCCGCAATAGTCCCGCCCAGACGATGCTCCGGCGGCACAGGTTTCCCCAACGGGGCCTGCGATAAACCTGTGCTGCCTAGTTCGCCGATGAACCGCTTCCGGCTTGGGCCGACCATAACAGGCACGCCCAGTTCGACAAGAACCTCTATATGGCCCAGCAGCGCCAGATTGTGCTCTAATAGTTTTCCGAACCCGATACCCGGATCGATTATGATGCGATTTCGTTCCACGCCCGCATCGGTGGCCGCCTCGATTCGCCCAGCCAGAAAGTCGTGGACCTCTTTTGCCACATCGTCATATTGCGGATTTTCCTGCATAGTTTTGGGCCTGCCGAGCATGTGCATCAGGATTAAAGCCGCGCTGCGCGAAGCCGATAGTGGAAACATCCTGCTGTCGTCCCGACCGGCGGAGACATCGTTGATGATTTGCGCCCCGGCGTCGAGGGCAAATTCGGCCACGGCGGCAATGGTTGTGTCGATGCTGACGACAGCGCCGAGTTTGGCCGCTGCCGGCAGGATCGGTTCGATACGGCGAATCTGCTCATCAGCACCGACTCGCTCGGAACCGGGACGGGTGGACTCTGCCCCGATGTCGATGATATCCGCGCCTTCGGCGACCATCTGTCGCGCCTGGGCGACGGCTGAATCCGCATCAAGAAACCGCCCGCCGTCGGAGAAACTGTCCGGCGTAACGTTCAGGATGCCCATCACCACCGGCCGGCGCGTCTTGTGGGAGTTGAGGATCTCTTCAAGAGTAGTTGACAATTCACTGTCCTTTTTTGAGGCCCCAGATTCTCCCTGATTCTAATCTCCTGCTACCCAGTTCTCAGTGTATATCAGGCATTTAATCGCCATATAACTGCCCACCACGTCAGATTCCGGCAATGGGTCTGATACTCGAACGCTATTGTGAGCGGTCATACAATGATCTCTCCAAAAGGAGAACCCATTGTCCTTTTTCCGGTGGTTTCGGCAAAGGAAATCGCTCATCCGGGTGCCTGAGTTACAGATGTCCTCGTAACGGTGCTGTCCTTCGAGTTGTTCGTTCAGGTTTTTCAAAACCCACATGGAATCCCAGTGAATGCACATGTTGCACATGTCGTCCGAGCCGAATCCGCCGTCCTCGACTTGCAGGGACAGAACACTGTCAATGGCTCGCTCGGGAGAAGGAATCGGACGGGACATCTGAAGATATCCGATCATGATCTTGAACAACCCCGCCATTGCTCTGCGCTGATCCGTGCAGCCCCTCTTGTCGGGAAGACCCGTATCGGTGTTTAAGATTTCTTTCTCAAGAATACTGCACGCCTTGTTCACCACGGGATCGGTCCTGGAAGGGCCTGTCAGCCCCTGTGCTGAGCGGTATGCCTCG
>CAYUYD010000138.1:0-7324 GCA_964449105.1 uncultured Planctomycetaceae bacterium
CCGAATCGGACGAAGGCGCACACTTCGTGATTCAGTTTGGGCAAAAGACCGACCACGTGGTCTTCTCACTCGGGAAGAAGGGATTCCGCGATGGGCAGATTAGCACCGACGGCTACTGCGCCGTTGTTCGGTGCAGGGACGGAAAGCCGGTTTCGTGGAGCGTAGCCGGCGGGCAAAAACTGACCTTTCCAGGCATCAGCGACCGATCCGCGACGGCGCCGGCGGTAACGGCAACATCGAGAGACATCTCCCGAAAGACGACAAACGACAACTCGGGCAAAGCGGAGTAAGAAGACAAAAAATGTCGGTAACGAGAACAATAAGTGCGGTGTTGACGGCGCTGGCCTCTGTGATTTAGGCCTGGCCGGCGGCAGTGTCGGCCTTGAGGTGAAGGTCGCTGGCGCCTTGCCCGACCATTGCGCGGAAATACTCATGAAGCCGGGGTTCTTTTCCGCCGCGCCGACCGGCCTGGTCGTGCCGGGCAATCGGTTGTAAATGGGTTGAGTCCATCTGATACTCCGTCAGGCACATCAAGAGTATTTTACGCTATCTACCCCCAGTGTGTCGTTGACGTCGGCTCATTGAGTATCTAGTATTGTGGCGATGCCTTCATCACAGAACGTGCAATCTTTGGCTGAACCCCGCGCAAGGGGAATGTTCACAGGGCGGGTGATGTCCAATATCCCCGTCTGCTCGGAACATTACCGCTTCCGCATCGGTTTGGCGAGTTTTCCGCCGACCCGCCCGGGGCAGTTTATCAACATCCGGTGCGGGCCGGCTGAAGCCATCTCCACAGGACAAGTCTCCGACTCGGCTGTCGAATGGCGCGAAGGCCTGATGCCGCATCTGACCGGCCCGGAGACTGTTCGGCGCGTGCCTCTTCTTCGCAGGCCCCTTGCCCCGGCAGGGCGGATCGACAGGCCGGACGGGTCGGTCGAGATGGACATTATTTATCGTGTCGTCGGGGTGGGAACTGCATGGATGGCGGGGCTTAAGGTGGGCGATGAAATCGACATCCTCGGCCCGCTGGGCAACGGTTTTACAATCCGCGATAATAAGCCGCAGGCCGCTATCGTTATCGGCGGAACGGGCATCGGACCTATGCTATACCTGGCTGATGCCCTGGCGGCGGCGGGAAAGGATGTGGAAGCCTTTTTCGGGGCGCGGACCGCCTCGTTGATTCCGCTGACCGAAGAGCAAAGAGGGGCCTTTACGATAACCACCGATGACGGTTCGCTGGGCAGCGCCGGTATGGTCCACCAGCCATTCGAAAAGTGGCTTGAGCGTGAAAAGCCCGATCCCGCCGGCCTGGTCGTCTATGCCTGCGGGCCTGAGCCGATGATGAAAGCGGTGGCGGAGATTTGCCTCGCTGATGAGATAGAATGTCAATTGTCGCTGGAACGCCACATGGCCTGCGGGATGGGCGTCTGCCAGGGCTGTAATGTTAAGGTGAAGACCGCCGCGCCGCCGGGATGGAAATTCAAACTGGTCTGCAAAGATGGGCCGGTGTTTGACGCGGGCGAATTGATTTGGGAGTAACAGATTGCGGATTGGTAATTCGTAATTGGTAATTAGTAATTAGTCAAAAAAAGACCTGATACCCAATTACGAATTACGAATTACGAGTTACGAATTACTGATTACGAACAATGATTGACTTGAGCGTGAACATATCGGGCGTGAGGTTGGCCAATCCCTTGATGACCGCCTCCGGCACGTGCGGGTACGCCGACGAATACGCCGACTTCGTTGATTTGACCGGCCTGGGGGCATTCGTTACCAAGAGCATCACACTTGCCCCCCGCCCCGGGAATGATTATCCGCGGATTGTCGAGACCCGCGCGGGGATGCTCAACGCCATAGGCCTGGCCAACATCGGGCTGGAGGCCTTCCTTTCCGAGAAGGTTCCGCTTCTGGAGCAATTCAGCGTGCCGGTGTTTGTCAACGTAGCCGGCGCGAGCATTGATGAATATGTATCCGTCATCGAACGTCTGGACGGCGTCGAGTGTGTCGCCGGCGTGGAGTTGAACATTTCCTGCCCGAACGTGGCTGAGGGCGGGATACAGTTCGGAACCGACGCCGGACAGGTCGCCAAAATCACAACGTCGGCGAGAAAAGCCTGCCGGAATAAAATCCTGATCGTCAAACTTTCCCCGAACGTTACGGACATCGCCACCACCGCCCGCGCCGCTGTGCGAGCCGGCGCCGACGCCCTGTCGCTGGTGAACACTTTTAGCGCGATGGTTATAGACATCGAGACCCGCAGGCCCGTATTGGCCAATCGCACCGGCGGGCTGTCGGGTCCTGCCATTCGCCCCATTGCCGTCTATATGGTTCATCGTGTCTGGACAGAGGTGGCGCGGGATGCGGGCGTACCGATAATCGGAATGGGCGGCTTGCAGTTCGCCCGCGACGCGATCGAGTTCCTCCTGGCCGGGGCTACCGGCCTGGCGGTCGGAACAGCCACCTTCATCAACCCCGCCTGCCTGACCGAAATCCGCGACGGTATCGCCGAATACCTCCAGGCCCATGGCCACAGCAGCGTTACGGAAATCATCGGCGCGCTCCGGATAAACTGAGTTATGCGGCAAGCGGTTGAAGGTATGACGGAACACGACAGCAGATCTTGCTGATGAGAGGTGCTTCATGGGATTGAATTGGGTAGAAGACATTGTTTCGCATCTGTATAAGTTGCAGGGGTATATGGTGGTTGAAAATGAAGACTTGCAAATGCCTCGAACTCGGTGGCATTCGGATATTGATGTTATAGCGATCAAAGATAACAAACTGGTACACATAGAGTGCCAATCATGGTGGGGGCCTTCCACAGGAGCCGCTGAAGCCAAGGACTTTAAAAGACTAAAGGACAGATTTGATCACGCACCAAGCGAGATCTTCCGCAAATATTCCTTTCTGCACGAAAATAATATCGCAGTAAAGAACATTTTTGTAACAAGCGGTAAACCCAAGAAGAGCAGAGGAAACGGTCCTTGGGATAGGTTGGAAATGTTTTGTAATCAAAACGAGATTGAGCTGGTAGAAATTAGTCGAGTCATCGCAGACCTTATTTCACAACTCAAACAGCAGTATCCCACACCACATAGGATCGGCAAGGAAGAGGGAATAGCGAGATTCCTGATCCATCTCATTCATAATGATTTCCTGAAGTAAAACAATAAACAGAAATTTTTTTGTATTGCGTCCGGCTGACGATATAATATATGCAGCACCGGACATTCCAGGCGAGAACTTATACATACCCTCCAACGGTGCTATTGGGAAAAGTGGTCATTCCGGCCTAAAGGAGACCTGCCATGCAAACCGCAAGACCCATTCTGATGTTGGTAGTGGTAGCGCTGTTGGCTGTATTTTCCCCTGCCGATACGCCGACAACCGCCCCGGCCAGGCCTAAAAGCAAACCGGGAACTCCCGCGCAGATGCTCCTGAAGGAGATTCCCGTGGTTTCGCTGGTCAAGGTTCCGCTGATGCGTGTGCTGGAGCAATACGGCAAGTTGTCGGGCCTGACCATCCAGGCCGACTGGAACGAACTGGAGACCGTCGGCATCACCAAGGCCACGCCGGTAACGCTCAAGGCCCGTGAGATAAAGTTCGACAAACTGCTTGATTTGACGCTTAACTCCATTGCGCCGAAGGATCATCCGCTGTCGTGGTATCTGTTCGGGACGGAGGTGAAGGTCAGTACGCAGATGCGGATTTTACTTCGCAATCGCATTGCCCTTCTTCCTCTGAAGGAGGCGGAGTCTTCCCCGAACAGTCGGGACCGGCCCCAGCCGCGATTGGGCGGGGGCCTTCGTGAGATCGATTTTTCAGAATTGGCGCTGAAAGACGTCATTGCGTTTCTGCGAGACCTTTCCGGCGTGAACTTCCACGTCAACTGGCGCGCGATGGAGACCACCGGCGTCACCAGGGAAACGCCTGTTACCGTCAAGGCGAAAGATATCTCCATCGCCCGCGCGCTGGACCTGGCAACCGATCAACTCAGCGCGGGACGCGACCGCTACTCCAGCATCTATTGGCTGATCAGCGACGGCGTGGTGGAAATATCGACCGGAGAGGCGCTGGACCGAACCACCAGCGTAAGGGTCTATGAAATCGCCGACCTGCTGACGGTTATTCCCAACTTCAAGGGGCCTAAGATAAGCCTCCAAACCGGCGGAAATAACGCGAACAACGGCAACAATAACGGTCCTTGGGACGACGACGATGACGACGACGACAATGAGGAGGATGATCCTAAAGAGCAGCGAGCAAAAATCAGAGAGACGCTTATCGAGATAGTCAAGTTCTCCATCGGGGAGGACATGTGGGCCCCGACGGGAAAAGGGTCTATCAAGATACTCCAAAACAAGATGATTATCTCCCAGACGCCCCTCGGCTTCAAACTGCTGGGAAAATCGATGGGCCGATAGCGGATGCGAAAAAACATCAGCAGGGATGCAGGGGATGCACGGGATAAGAATTTAAATAAAGAAGAAAAACAAAAAAAGATTTTTATCCCCTGTATTCCCTGCATCCCTGCAATTCTTTTACTGCCCCCGGTAAGTGCAGAGTGAAGTTTCGGACTCTGCGACAGTAACGGCTGCCAGTTCCGTCATGGCCGGCGCGATGCGGTCCCAGAACCACTTGGCGATCATCTCGCTGGTTGGATTGTCCAGGCCTGCGATTTCGTTCAGCACGGCATGGTCAAGTTGCTTTATAAGCGGTTCGACGAGATCGTTTATCTTCCCGAAGTCCATGACCCATCCGGTTTGCGGGTCCACCTTCCCGGAGACGACCACCGTAACACGATACCCGTGTCCGTGCATTGAGGCGCACTTATGCCCGCAAGGGACGTTCGGCAGGCGATGGGCTGCGTCAAATCGAAATGTCTTGCTCAATTCGGCTTGCATTTCTGTAAAGAGATTAGCAGGGATGCAGGGGATGCACGGGATAAGAATTTAGATAAAGAAAAAAAGAAAAAAGTCTTCATCCCTTGTATCCCCTGTATCCCTGCTAATGCTTCTTTTATGTATCATACGCCTCGTTTGGCCTCAGGCCAGATGATTTTATGCAGTTGCAGCCCAAGTCGCACTTTCAGACCGTCGGCGAGTATCCACTTGGCCAGTTCGGCCGGAGTCAATAATACGGTAGCCGGGATTATAAATACCGCGCACCGCGAGGTTAAATCACGGCTTTCGATGAATTCGCGGGCGAATTCGTAATCGCCCCGATCGGCAAGGATGAATTTTATCTCGTCCGTCCTTCGCAGGCAATCGAGATTGGTCCGGCAGAACGAATCGCCCTGCCCGGAGCCGGGGCATTTAATATCCACACATCGCATCACGCGCGGATCGACCACGCCGATGTCCAGCGAACCGTTGGTCTCAAGGCAGACTTTGCAGCCGGCGTCGCATAGTCGGCCCAGCAGCACCGGCGCTGCGTCCTGGAACAGCGGTTCGCCGCCGGTAACGAGCACCATATCGCCGCCGAGGCGCTCTACCTCGCCTAGAACCTCGTCAATGCTCATTTCCCGCCCCTCGTCGTAGGCATAGGCGGTATCGCACCACACGCATCGCAGGTTGCATCCGGTCAGGCGGACGATTGTGCAGGGCAGGCCCGCGCATGACCCCTCGCCCGCGATCGTGCGATAAATCTCGTTGACGACAAGAGAAGGCATTGTGATTTATTGTACTTATATACCGAGTTCATCGAGGAAGTTTTTTATATCATCTTCGCTTCCGCCGCGGTCGCGAAGCCTGTTGCAGAACCGCCGGACCTGTTTGGGCATGAACCATTTGGCGGGCAAGCGGGTCTGACGCATCCTTGCCAGGTCGAGTATTCCGACGGCGTCGCCGTTGATGATGAAGTGTTTCGGCGCAATATCAGGCCAGGTGAGTCCCGCTCGGAAGAGTTTTGCGGCGGCTGCGCCGGCTGACCGCATCACGGCGCGTCTGTGGTCGGCGGGGGGGGCGGTGGAGAGAAATTCGTACATCGGCACACCCTGTAATTCCATCATGACGATTACGCCCTGCCAGGGCAGGCCTCCATACCGCCTCTGGCCCCAGGCGATGACCTCCGGCGCCCGAATCCCCAACTCCGCAACCCGCTCAAGGGCCCACATTTCATTAAAGCACGGCGGCAGGGGACGGCAAAAATACAGCAGGTCCGTAAGGATGTCATTGATGCTCGTATAGGTGTCGCGCTTGAGGAAGACGACCTTATCGTCGGCCAGTTCGATGCGGTACGTTTGTCCCCTTATATGCCAGGAGACACATTTACCCCGCGAACTACCCATAAGGGCGTCGAAGGTATCCAGCCCGGCGGCGACAAAGACGTCTTTCCACTGCTCGTTGATATGAAGTTCAGCCGGCATCGCATCCTTTCAGCGAGCGTTACCGTAGTTCGGGTCGCGCGCAACAACGTCCGTGAACGTCCCGCCCCGATCAATCCCCAAATCCCACTTCCCGGCGGATGCCATTATCGTACCCTGGAGGAAAAGGCGAACGATTCCTATTCGCCCCGGCGGATGCTCTTGATTACGACCGGCTGGGTCGGGACGTTCTGGTGCGGGCCGGCGTTTCCGGTCCCGACCTTGGCGATCTTATCGACCACGTCCATCCCCTCGACGACCTTGCCGAATGCGCAGTACCCGAAGCCGCGAGGCGTTTCATCCGTATGATTGAGGAACTTGTTATCGACGAGGTTGATGAAGAACTGGGCAGTGGCGCTGTGAACCTCGTTTGTGCGGGCCATCGCCAGCGTTCCGCGGGCGTTGGGCACCTCGGCAGACGCCTCGTTTTTAATCGGCTCGTGCACGGGCTTCTGTCGCATCTCCGGCGTGAACCCGCCGCCCTGGATCATGAACCCGTCGATGACGCGGTGGAAAATTAACCCGTCGTAGAACTTCTCATCGGTGTAGCGGAGGAAATTCGCCGCTGTTTCGGGGGCCTTGTCCGCCCACAGTTCTGCCTTGATTGTGCCCATGGATGTCTCAATTACAACGATGGGGTTCTTTGCAGTGTCCTGATTTTTTTCCTTCACGATCTTCTCCATTGTTTCAGGTTCGTTTTTGGCGACGACGGGTGTTTCGCTCGTCTCCTTGCGGGCCGAACAGCCCGTATTCATCACAACCCCAGCCGCTATCGTCAACATAACACCAAATTGCAGTATCCGATTCATGTTCATGTCTCCTGATAATACTTTGACCATTTTGGTAGATGTGGATTATGCCCCGCCGGGATGGATAATGCAAATGCCGATTGAAAGGTATTATTGACCTTTGAATGGCAAAATAAACTTCGGCCGCTACGGAAACAAAGATAGC
>CAYUYD010000139.1:0-7282 GCA_964449105.1 uncultured Planctomycetaceae bacterium
ATGTAGCCGACAATTACACGACGAGCGAGCGGATATGGAAGGTTCGTCGGAATATCGGTGAGGCATACGGCCTGGTAGCCAGCCAACAGAGCAGCGAGGACCTTGTGGTTCCGATATCCGAGATTCCCGCCCTGGTGGCGGGGATGGGGAAAATTGCCGGTAAATACGGCGTGCAGATTCCCTGCTATGGTCACGCCGGCGACGGCAACATGCACACGCGCATCGCGATGAATCCGGAATGGTCGGTCAAGGAGTGGGAACAGACGCTGCCGAGGGTGCTGAAGGAGTTGTACGAGTTGGCGGCTGGTCTTGGCGGGACGATTTCGGGCGAGCACGGCATCGGGCATAAGAGGAAGGATTACCTCCCGCTCGTAATGGCCGAGCCGGTAATCGAACTTATGCGGTCAATCAAGCGAGAACTGGACCCCAACAACATCCTCAATCCGGGCAAGATTTTTGACGTGTAGCATGGAAAGGTGGGACTTCGTCCCATCCTACAATCTATTTCATCCCGAACATCTGTTCCTTGAGGTCGAGGTAGTAGAGATAATCGGCTGGCTTGACGTTGGGGGGGCAGCGGTGGTCGCAGAACGGGATGTACCCGCCGCGCTCGACGTATGGAACCAGCGATTCGGCGTACTTTTTGATTGCGTCTGGGCCTTTGCCGAGTTGCATCTTGTCGAAGCCGCCCATGATGCGGAGGTCTTTTCCGTATTCGTCCAGCAACTCGCCCGGATGGCAGCACGAGTTGACCTCGAAGGGGAACAGGCAGTTGATTCCGCCTTCCAGCAGGTACGGCAGGATAGGGCGGACATCGCCGTCGCAGTCGGTGTACCAAAGGTCGATACCGGCTGCATGGAGTTTCTCGCCGATTCTTTTGTATCTCGGCGTTACAACATCCCTGAAGAAGTTCACCGAGACTATAGGCCCGTTCTTGAAGCAGATGTCCTCCCACCCGCTGGCGTAGTCGAAGTCGATTTCGCCGAGCACCTGGTCGAGAAAATGCTCTACGAGTTGGCAGCAGGTCTCGACCATATCCTCGACCATCGCCGGATGGTCGTAGCAGGCGTAGGCCAGGCCTTCGAAGGTGAGCATGTTGCGGATTTTTCCGATCATCGAACCGCAATCAACGCCGAGCGGCCAGTCGCGGTCCGGCGGATGGGTCTTCCTGACGGCATCGATGTTTATCTTGCGTGCGGGGTCGTCCAGGCGGAAACGCTCTGCCTTGACGCGCTTCCAGTCCTCCGGCGTTACGATCGTGGCCTTGATGAAGTGCGGGATAGTGTCGTGCTTGTCTTTAGGCACCTCTGCCAGCAGACCGTCGGGGTTTATGATAATTCGGGTCGTGGCTGTTTCCTCGACGACCTTTTCCTCGAAAGGGGGGTTCATCCATAGGTGTCCGCCGACGCCGCCGATCCTGTCGAAGTTGAAGAAAATGTCGGCCTGGTCGTTGTTGGCGATGCCGTTTTCAACGAAGATGGGCCACTGGGTAAAATTCTCCTCCCAGTATCCGAACTCCATGTTGAAGCAGCGGTCGATGGGCCTGTAGTGCATCTGGTTACCGAACCGCTCTCGGCCTGTCATTGAGCCTTTCCACTTCGGGCGGCATGGGGCGATTGACATGGATTGTTTCTCCTGTTTGCTATACGACTTATGACTCCGATTAACTTTTGGGATGGGTTCCAATGGGGAGTTTTCTTACTCGAATCTGCTCTTCTGTAACCGAGACCAGAGCACCCGTGTCCAGATCGTCCCGACAACGGTTCACAATCATCCGGATCAAATCAGATGCTGCTTCAGCGCGAAGCCCTTCGATCCGTATCCGAACTACGGATGGTCCGGTGGCGCCGGACAATGCCAACAATGCGTGAAAATCCGAATCGAGTGTAACGACAACCTGTTTGTGCTCGCGGGCGTAATCAATGATCGCCGAATCAGTTGCGCTCGACAGCCCACACTCGCTTGTATGGACGGCATCAAATGCTGCATCGCGCAACCGGCGGGCGGCAGTATGGGGCAGACCCTGGTCGAGAAGCAGTTTCATTTCGCCGTCACCAAAGGCAGAGTCTTGTCATCGAGTATTGCCGCGGCGTACTCCAATGCCTGGCGAATATCCTCATCGTCCAGTTCCGGATATTCCCGGCGGAGTTCATCGCGACCGGGGTACGTAGCGACGGCCTCCAGCACTCGCCGCACCGTCAGCCGAAGGTCGCGAATACAAGGTTGTCCGTTCATCCTCGCCGGATTGCAGGTTATGCGGTCAAATGTCATCGCGCGTTCCTTTCACTTCTGATGAATATTCTACCATTCACAGACCCTTCCTGAAAGCCGAAAAACGACAGTCAGGTATTCAGCAGAGGGACCGATTGGGACAGTTTACGCATGCTTGCCGTTATTTTGCCCTGCAGTGCGGATTTTCATCACCAGCCGGGACAAGCCCCGGCTACTCATAAACAATACCGCGCCCAGGATTACCTGGACACCAAGAGCGGTAAGTTCGGCTATTACGTTGGCTGTCCATCTGCTCTCAAACTCCATGGTAGGCCGAAATGCCAGATAGGAAAGGATGCGGGCTATTCGCGGGATAGCGTGGACAATGACCACCAGGCCGACGATGGAGAAGGCAATTGCCGAGACCGCCCGGCCTGAAATCGTGGATTGTCCTTCCGGCGGTCGATCATCGGAAACCATCCGCGACGCCAGGGCGTCTGATCTTCGCCATAGTAGTATTCCGACGACAAGGTAGAGCAACGTCGGAATGAAAGTGGCCGAGAGGGTCCATTGGAAATGCGCGTCGCCGAACGAAAGTACCTCTGTAAACAGACTGACCACAAAAAAATAAACGCTCTGCAAATACTGCGGTATCTGGAGCAGGGCATAGACAGCCAGAATCTTACACGCCAGCGATGCGATTTCTCTTTTTGTCATATTTTTACTCTCTTCGTGATCTTTGTGTTCTTTGTGGTTCAGTTTTTTTCGCCTTACATAACCACCAGTTGTTGTTCTGTTCGTCGGATTATCTGTCTTCTTGCCCAGGCGGGGTCGGTTTCGGGGAAGTCTTTGCGGTGGTGGACGCCGCGTGTCTCGGTCCTGCGGAAGGCGCTCTCGACGACGAGCATCGCAGCCGTCAGCATGTTCTGAACCTCCCACCCGGCAGGGTCGAAAAACTCCTTGTCCATGACGTACCTGCCCCAGAAGCCGATAATTTCCCTGGTCTCCGTCAGCCGCTCTCCTGAGCGGACGATTCCGACGTTTCGCCACATTATCGAGCGAAGCGAGTTGCGTATGTCGGACAGGTCCAGTTCGGTCCGGTCGGAATGTGGGTTGGCAGAGACTATTCTGCGTGCGGTGAGTCTTTCGTTTGCCTGCTCGGCCAGGTCGGCTGCGCCCAGTCCTGCCGCCTTGCCCGCCACCAGCGTCTCCAGCAGGGAGTTGCTCGCCAGGCGGTTCGCCCCATGCAGACCGGTGCAGGCAGCCTCTCCGCATGCCCACAGTCCCGGCATGGACGTTCGCCCGTCTCCGTCGGCCTTGACTCCGCCGATCATGTAATGGGCTGCAGGGCGGACCGGAATAAGGTCTTTGGCGATGTCTATGTCGAAGTCCGCACACAGTTGGTAAATCTGCGGGAAGCGGCGTTTGAACCGCTCGGCGTCGATGTGGCGGACATCAAGAAAGACGTGCGTTGAGCCGGTCTTTGCCGTTTGCGAGGCAATGGCCCTGCTGACGACGTCGCGGGGCGCAAGTTCGCCGGCCTCATGGTAGTCGCCCATGAAGCGGTATCCGTTGCAGTCGATAAGGTATGCCCCTTCGCCTCGGACTGCCTCGCTGATAAGGGCGCGGGTCGCGCCGGCGACGTAGAGTGTGGTGGGGTGGAACTGCATCATTTCCATCTCGGCAAGTTCCGCCCCGGCGCGGAAGGCCCCGGCGACGGCGTCGGCGGTCGAGCAGGGCGGGTTACTGGTCTCTCGCCACAACATCCCTGCCCCGCCGCCGGCGAGGATCGTCTGCTTCGCCCAGATCATCTGCAAACCGTAGCGGCTGTGGAACGTCAGCGCGCCGACGACCGCGCCGTTATCGTCATCGGTCAGAAGGTCCACGACGAAGCAGTTCTCGAAGATCTTTACGTTTTCGTGGTCTTTTGCACGGGCGGTGAGCATTTCCTGCAGGAATTTTCCGGTGGCGTCGCCGTGGGCGTGTACGATGCGGTCGGCGGAGTGCGCTCCCTCACGACCCAATGCGACATGTTTGCCTTCCCGGTCCACCGGCAGGCCCCACTCGATCATCTCGGCGACAGCGCCAGGGGCCTCGGAAACGACCCGGCGGATTACTTCCTCATCGCCCAGCCCGGCGGCGCAGGCGATGGTATCGGCTATGTGGGCCTCAATGGAATCTTTGGAGTCCATCACTGCGGCGATTCCGCCCTGGGCCTGGTAGGTGTTGGATTGCGTCAGACTGCCCTTTGTCAGGACCAGCACCTGCGCCCTGTCGGCGGCCGCCAGCGCCGCTCGCAGCCCGGCTGAACCGGCGCCGATTACCAGCACGTCCGTAAAGATGTGCCCGATGTCCCGGCTGTCGAAACTGAGTAGATACCGACGTTGTAAATACGGTTTGTCCATAATCGTCGTTACTATATCAACACGTCAGCAATTGCAACAGCGAGAAGCGAAGGCGGGTCTCGTTCTGTGGGAACTCTGCCCAGCCTGCCGGTTATCTCATGCACCATCCGCCGTCGATGCCGAGGGTCTGTCCTGTAATGTAATCCTGGCTGGCGAGGAAGACGACCGCTGCGGCGATGTCGTCGGGACAGCCGAGACGCTTCAGTGGAATCTTGTCCAAAACGGCCTGTTTTTCCGCCTCCGAAGTGTCGTCGGCCCAGAGGATCGCGCCCGGCGCGACGGCGTTGACGCGGATGTTCCTTCCTGCAAAGGCCAGTGCTGCGCTTTTGGTCAGCGCCAGCAAAGCGGCCTTGGATGCGCAATAAGCGGCATAGGCGGGCCAGGGCCTGTCGGCTGCGATGTCAGTGATATTCACTATGGCTCCGCCGCTTGGCATCAGGCCGATGGCGTGGCGGATGCACAAGGCCGGTGCGCGGGCGTTAACGTTCATTTGGGCGTCCCACCGCTCGGCGGAAAGTGTCTCGATGGGCGTGCGTTCGAATACAGCCGCATTGTTGACCAGCACGTCAAGCCGGGCGAACTTTTCGGCAATCGCGTCAAACATCTCGGCGATTTGGTCGGGTTCAGCCAAGTCGGCCCGGACGGTTTTGGCCCGCCTTCCCGCCGCCGCGATTTCCTCGGCTGTCGCCTCTGCCTCGGACTGCGAGCGGTTGTAATGAACAACCACGTCGGCCCCGGCGCGCCCCAGCGCCAAGGCAATCGCCCGCCCGATCCGCTTGGAAGCGCCCGTTACCAATGCGATTTTATCGGTCAAGTCCATGATGGTGTCGTGGAAAGTTAACTATTGCTCCGTCAATTGTGCGGTGATAGATAACAAGCCGCAACCGTCAGGGAGCGATCATTCCGATTGCGATAGTCTTGCCGACCGCTCCTTTACAGTCGCGGCCCGTAAAATTACACCTTCACCTTGAACCGTTCGCCTTTTTTGATATCGAGGCAGAATTCCGCCAGCAGCTCGGCGGCGTGCTGGAGGTCTTTCAAATCGACCATTTCGACGGTGGTGTGCATATAGCGGTTGGGGACGCCGAGTATGGCTGAAGGCACGCCGCCCTGCTTGGTCCAAATGGCGTAGGCATCGGTCCCGCCGGTCAGGCTGAAGGTCTCGATCTGCACGCCGATCTTCTTCCGCTTGGCGATCTCGCGAAGCCGGTCAGTCAGCACGGGGTGGTTTTCTCGTCCGAGACTGACCGTGGGGCCTTTCCCCATCTTGATTTCACCGTGTTGCTTGACCTCGATGCCGGGCGTATCGGTCGCATGTGTAACATCGACGGCGATTGCGGCGTCGGGGGAGACGTTGGCGACGCTCATGGCGGCGCCGTGTAAGCCCAGCTCTTCCTGGACCGAACTGCAGGCATAGATCGCGCACTTCAGTTGCTTTTTCTTATCGGACGCCAGTCGCAATGCCTCTATGACGGCCCACGTTCCGACGCGATTATCGAACGCACGAGCGACAGCCACATTGCCGTTGATAATCTCAAAATCATCGACGAAGGTGATCGGATCGCCGACGGCAACCTTCTTTTCGGCGTCTTTTCGGTCCTTGGCGCCGATGTCTATAAACAACTCGTGCATCTCGGGGGCCTTGGGTTCATTCTTGTCTTTCTTACTAAGAAGGTGGATGGCAGTAGCGCCGACAACGCCACGGACGGTTCCCTTGGCGGCGTGTATGTTCACTCGCTTGCTGCGTACCAGGGCGGGGTCAACACCTCCTACTCGTTGAACGTATATAAAACCCTTCTCGTCGATATGCTTGACCATAAGACCTATCTCGTCGGCGTGCCCGTCGAGCATAATCTTTGGGCTTCCATCGGGATTCAACACCGCTACGGCGTTGCCGTAAGCATCGGTACGAACCTCGTCGGCGAACTGGCGGGCATAGTCGCACCAGATTTTTTGCCCCGCCGACTCAAATCCCGACGGGCTGGGCGAAGTCAGTAATTCCTTCAGAAACTCAAGCGATTCTTTCCGCATCTGTTGGTCTCCTTGTCGCAATACCCTGCAGCAGGACTATTACTATACGCAACCGGGGGCCGATTTGTCGAGTGCCGTAATTGAAATATTAAATACCTTGACCGGCTTGCCGGGAGGCTATAAACTCCTGCCCCGTCGTGTGCAGGACAGAACCCCGGCTTTTTTTATAGAAGGAAAGGCAATGTTTAAGACACCTGCTGAAGCTGTTGATTTTCTCCGCAACAAGGAAGTTCCTGTTCCCTTGACCGACCGGACCGCCAAGATCGAGTTCGTGGACCTGCGGTTCATGGACTTCCCCGGACTCTGGCAGCACCTGACAGTCCCGGTCGAGGAGGTAACCGAAGAGAGTTTCACGCACGGCTTCGGCTTCGACGGTTCGAGCATTCGAGGCTGGCAGGCGATTAACGAGTCGGACATGCTAATCGTTCCGGTGGCCGATACGGCTGTGGTCGATCCGTTCATGACCCGCCCGACGCTGATGCTTATCTGCGACGTCAAAAGCCCGCTCAATTTTAAGGAATATAGCCGCGACCCTCGCTCCATCGGGCGCAAGTGCGAGGCGTACCTGGAAAAAAGCGGTATCGCCGACAAGGCCTGCTTCGGACCCGAACTGGAGTTCTTCATATTCAACCATG
>CAYUYD010000140.1:0-2749 GCA_964449105.1 uncultured Planctomycetaceae bacterium
CTGCGGCGACAGTATACCCTCCACTCCAGTGTCCGTCTTTCGTAGAGCACCTCAGGTTATATCTTTTCCTCTGACCATTCTGTGCCAGACAATGTAAGTTTAGGTGGTTTTAAAGAGATCATTGAGCTGGCAAAGAAGTTAGGTTCATATTGAGAGGAGATGTTCTCTGGTGTCCACGAATTTTGCGCGGTGGGTCTCCTGACCCGCCGCTCGGGGATTCCCCATACCGTTTTGCGTTGACGTTTGCGCGCTTAAACGTCAACGCAAAAAAGGGGGGTGGCGAAAAAAATAAAAAATATTTCTTCCTTGGCGGACAAGCACTTACGTCATTTCGGCGGTTTTTCCGTTGACGTTTGCGCGCGCAAACGTGAACGCAAAAGTTAATATGGAGGGCGCCTTTGGTGCGTCCGTGTGTTCTTTGACAACTGAATAAAGACCGTGAGACCGGAATACCGGAGGACCGGATTACCGAAAATAGGGAATAGAGACTTGGGACTTGGTAAAATGAAAAGACCCGACTAGCCGCGAGCGCAAGCGAGCGGTAATCTTCGCAAACCGCTTACGCTCGGTAAACAGACCGCTCGCTTGCGCTCGCGGCTAGTCGGGCAATTTAGGCAAGATAGGCAAAGGCGAAATTGGAAAATGATCGCAAAAATGACCTCTAAATACGTAACTGCTCGCCTGTCAAGGAGTTACGCTTTTCGCTTTCTTTCCTAAACTTTCCTAAACTTTCCTAAACTTTCCTAAACTTTCCTAAACTTTCCCAATCTTTCCGAATCTTTCCGAATCTTTCCGTTTCGTTCCCAATTGGCCCGAACCGGCACGTTTCGGCACGGACGGTTCAGGGATGTGGACTATTCCCACCTGGACCAGTTTTCGGGGTTCAGGTTACTGGACCAGCCGCCGTTGGCCAAGCCAGGCGCCCGGCTCTTACCCGAGGAGGCCATCACCGCCAAGGCATGGCTTGGTCAACAAAACACTTGCGTTGTCGGCCTAACATTCCGATAATCTCTCCGGCTGATTGTGGATCGGGAATCCTCACCGAAAGGCGTGATTGTCTAAGGAGAGATGCGCATCATGAAGAGTTATCGGCACACTCTGGCAGCGGCATTGGTGGCGGCGGCCGCCCTGACGTCGGTTGGCTGCACCCAGAAGATCACCATCACCAATTATCCGGAGTTCTATTCGCCGGAACTGCAGACCGTCGCGGTCGTTCCGTTCACCAATCAGACCAATTGGAGGGGTGCGGGCGAGATATGCGCCGACAAGTTAGCGACCGCCCTACGGAACAACGGGGCCTATAAGGTCTATAACCGCAGCGAGTTAAAGTCGCTTCTCAACGAGCGAGACCTCCAGATTGCCTTCGGCGGCGACGCCGGGCAGGCTGCAGGGAAGTTTCGCGAGTTGGGAACGGTCCAGGCAATGATCATCGGAACAGTAACGAACTACTCCGGCACATCCCAACGGGAACAGCGAAGGGAGCCGGTGTACTCCACCAATCGCAAGGGCGAGTCATACGTCTCAGGCTATCGCACGTTCGTGTTCACCCGCAACGAGGGCAACGTTGCCGTAACGGCCAACCTCGTGCGCGTCCGCGACGGGGAGGCGATTTGCGCCGCGCCTGCGGCATATCAGGCGCCTTCGGAAGGTTCCCCGCCCGGCATGGACGCCAACGCCTGCGTCAACCTTGCGGCGGACAATGTTGTTTGGCAGTTGGTGACGGCCTTTGCCCCCACTCGTCAGGTGATCAAAATCAATCCCTCCGAGGCGCTGATTGTAGCCGACGGTCAGAAGTATGACGACAAGTGGCCCAAAGCCAAAAAACTTTCCGCTTCTGCGGACAATGCCTTCGTCGTGTTGACCCTGCCGGTGAGCTGCGATCGCAACCGGTTCGGTTTGACGATCGTGCGCAAGGACGACAAGGCCGACCTGGTCAGCCAGAACCTGGTGTGGGACCGCAACCAGGGCGAGTTCGTCATGTCTTTCAGCCCCAAAGAGATTGCGGCAAAGGGCGGCGGGCCAGGGGATTATGAGGTAAAGTTCTACTCCGGACCCGAGCCGGTGATCCGGATGACCTTCAAGATACAGTAGTCTTTCGCGGGTCTCCGCGAACGGGACCCGCCAGGAATAGCCGGCAGGGACTTCGACTACGAAAAACCGCCCGGCGGCCAGGCGACTCGACCAGGCGTAAAAAGTTGCTTAGCGGAAGAAGCCCGTACGGGCAATTCACACTGCCCCGTTACTTTGGTAACAATCGTAAGGAATTCTATGAATATCTGGGTCCAGAAGAGCAGGTTAATGCTAAAGCGTGGCCGACGTGGGTGGCACTGCAAAACTTACCTCGATGGAATTGGGAATAATCCCAGTGAACGGTTCCCTTCCGGTGGCCGAAATTCCACAAAAAGCCCCCAGAGCATGGCTTATATCCGGCAGATTCAACCCGGCGATTTGGTAGTGTTGTATCAGGTTGATGACGAATCCATCCATGCGATAAGCCAAGCCGATTCCTGCGGCATGGAGGCCGACAAGGGTTCCAGACAGTACAACTTATTTTATTTGAAGCCGGCGGTTACGGCATTCCGGTTCGGCCATCCGCTGACTCTCTCCGAGCTTCGTTCTACAGGTTGCGATCCCAAGTGCTTTGGTCCCGGCACTGCAGGTCGCATATTCTCGCTCACGACGGACGAATTCGTTGGAATCGTCAAAGCCATAGCATTAGTCAACCCGGATCAGAGTAAGGAACTGTCGG
>CAYUYD010000140.1:2759-7261 GCA_964449105.1 uncultured Planctomycetaceae bacterium
AACTGTCGGCGTGGATGCGGGAAAGGGCTGCAAACGCATGACGTCCTGCTGTCCCCCGAATGACAAGGAGTCAGTACCGTGAAGGGCAAAGAAAAGCCGCCGATCCCCAAATATTACTACAAGCTCGCCAAGGTATCCGGCTCCCAGGAAGCAGGCGATATGGAAACAGCATTGCGGGAACGGCTGCAAGGTTCTGGTTTGAGTTTCTTTGCGATTTGCCATCAGAGCGGGGTCTGCGATGTTATGGGCGACTCCGGGGCGAGTCCTCTGAAGGACGCCGCCCTTCGGAATGCGAGAGCTGTGGCGGCTAAGATCAAAAAAGCCCGAATGGGCGCCCGCGCATGACCGGCGACCCGACAACAGTAACGAAACTCGATGAACTGCTGACCGCCATCCGAGGCTACGACGATCCCCGTCGGGCTGGAGATGAATGGAAGCAGGTGTACCGGCTGCTGCAGAAGACCGACCTGCCGTCCGTTCGCGTGACGCATGTGGTGGGGATGCGCGACGTGGTTCGGTTGACTGATCTGATCGAACAGCTTCGCGCCCCTGCATCGGCATCTGCCGCGCCGCCCGAAGCCCCAAGCGCGGAGACCTGCAGGCGAGCCTTGCGGGCGTTCCGCAAGCGGCTGGCGCTCACTCGTCTGGACGATGAATCGCAGATCAACAGCCACAGCCCGCTATCCAAGGGCGCGGACTCGCGTGCCACCGCCGTCATTGTCCCGCCGAGCGACTGGCCGGAATCCGTCTGGCAGGAACTGGTCCGTCAGGGTAATCTGCGCTACATCGGCCATGGGTGCTACGAACTGACGAAGCAGTAGCGGCGGGTCGCCTGTGGCGATATTCTGTCGATTAAAATCGAAAATGTCGGGCAAGTGCCCGACCTACCTGCTGACTGCTGAAAGCGTCCGTCCGGGCGGTTACTTCGCCAGCGTCGCGCTGCCTGCCGGCACGGAGTTCATTTCATCACATGCGGTCGCCAGGTGCCGGCGGAGCATGGGCAGGCGCGAGACGAAGAGCGTGGCTGCGACGAGCGAACAGGCGGCGGAGACGACGACTGCCGCCGGCGCGCTCATCGCCCCTGCCAGTCCGCCGATAATCAGGCTGCCGAACGGCATCATGCCCATGAAGCACATGGTGAAGAAACTCATCACTCGCCCGCGTTTGGAATCGTGCACAAGCGTCTGGAGCAGCGTATTGCTGGTGGCGATCAGTGCCATTGTGGCGAAGCCGGCCAGCATCAGCATGGCCAGGGACAGGTACAGCGACCGCGAGTATGCGAAGCCTGCCAGCGAGACCGCAAGCAACAGCGGTCCCACTGCCAGAAGCCTCTCCAGCCCCAGCACGCTGCGGCGCGACGCCAGGTAAACCGCGCAGGCCAGCGCTCCGACGCCGCCGGCGCCCAACAGGATGCCGTGCGTCCGTGGTCCGCCTTGCAGGATCGTCTTGGCGAAGACGGGCATGAGCGTGCCGTAGGACAGGCCCATGAGGCTGACTGCCGCCAGCAGCAGCAGGATGGAGCGGATGGGCGGCGAGCGGACGGCATATACCATGCCCTCGCCCAGTGCCTTCATCACGCCGGCATGTCGGACCCTCGGGCGCGGCGCGATGCGTATCGCCGCCAGCGCAGCGATGACAGCCAGGTAACTCGCGCCGTTGACGGCAAAGCAGACGCCCTCGTTGCTGAAGTAGTAGATGAGCAAACCGGCGACGGACGGCCCAACGAGCCTTCCGCCGTTGACAAGGAAAGAGTTCAGAGCGATGGCGTTGGGCAGGTCGTCGCGCGAGTCCACTATGTCCAGGACCATCGCCTGGCGGGTGGGAATGTCGAACGCCGCGACGACGCCGAGCATCACCGCCAGCACGATGATGTGCCAGATGGCGACCACGCCCGTCAGCGTCAGCGCCGCCAGGACGAACGCCTGGAGCATTGCCAGCGTCTGCGTGGCGATGGCGAGGCGGCGGCGGTCCCAGCGGTCGGCGAGCGCACCGGCGAACGGTGCGAGCAGGAACACACAGATCTGGCTGGAGAAACCGACCACCCCCAGCATGGTGGCCGCTTTGGCGACCGAGTCGGTCTGGCGGAACACCAGCCGATACACCAGCCAGCCCAGCGCCGCGCCCTGCATCCACGTGCCCGCAACCGAGATGCCCTGCCCGATGAAGAACATGCGGAAGTTTCGGCTGCGAAGGGCGCGCCCGATGTGATGCAGACCCCTAGCTGGACGAGGGGCCATCCCATCGGGTCGGGAAGGCAGCGGGCCTCCGTTACCTTCGAAGTCGGAATCGCCGGGACCGGAGGACGGGGCGGGAATCGCTACTGGTTGATCGCTTGCGTCAGTCATGTAAAACCAGGGACAGTCGTCTATTATCTCCGCCTATATTACCGCCGTTCTCCGATACCGGCATGTTATCGTTTTACTATAACCGTGTCGTGGCTGCAAATCGAAGCAAATTTAGAGCGGCGGCGGAAACCTCGCTTCAACCTGAAGATGAAGTCGCCGCGGCTCGACTGAGCTCGCCGAAGTCCGGCCTGCAAAAAGAAACATACAAAAGAGTCGCGGTGGCTTTTCTTGAAAAAAATGCTTTACACCTTCTTGCAGGCTGGTAGAATACCGGCTCGATTTTGCGGCGGGTGAAGTCTATGCCCGGTTCGCGTGAGGTATTGAACGTGCCGAAGATGAAGACAAACAAGGCCGCAGCCAAGCGGATTAAGGTAACTGCCAGGGGCAAAATGAGGCGTCATCGCCCGCTGGCGGGCCATTTGAAATCGACCAAAGGCGCCAAGCGAGTGCGCAACCTTCGCAAGAGCCGACTGCTCTCCAAAGGATTTGCGAAACACGCCAGTAAGCTTCTGGCCCTATCATAAACACCTTAACGTAAGGCCGAATGGGAATTTCAAAAACACCCTGACGGGGTCCACCGGCCGGAGAGGAACGTATTATGCCACGAGTAAGAAAAGGTGCAGCCCGCACCCGCAAACACAAGCGAATTCTCAAAGCAACCCGCGGTCAAATCGGGGCCGCTTCACGCCGTTACCGCGCCGCAAAAGAGGCCGTCTTCAGCGCAGGCCAATACGCATCGATTGGGCGGAAACTAAAGAAGCGCGATTACCGCCGGCTTTGGATTACGCGAATCTCGGCGGCATGCCGGCAGCGGGGACTGACCTACAGCCGATTCATGAACGCCCTGGCGACCCACGGCATCGAAATCAATCGCAAATCGCTGGCCGACATTGCCGTATCCGACCCGGCAGCCTTTGACCGGATTGTGGCAGTCGCCGCAGGTAAAGTTATCGAAAAACCGGTTGCTGCGCCTTCCGTCGAGAAGCCCGCTGTGGAACAGGTCCCTCCGGAAAAGGCAGAGACAAAACCCGCTGCGGAAAAAAAGACGGAAAAGAAAACCGCCGTGAAAAAGAAGACCGCTACCGCGAAAAAGACCGTCGCCAAAAAGACCACGGTTGCGAAGAAACCCGTCGCCAAAAAGACCACGAAGAAGAAAACCGCCGAAGCCAAGAAGAGTAAGTAAGGCAGGTGAACGATGGAACCCGCTGCCGGACTTGACGAACTCCTCATCAAAGCAACGTCGCAGCTAAAGGATGCCGTCAGCGCCGAATCGCTGGAACAATGGCGCATCCGCTACCTCGGTTCCCACGGGCTGATAAAGGAGGCGATGGGCCGGCTCAAAGACCTCCGTCCGGAGCATAAACCCGCCTTCGGAAAACGCGCCAACGAAATCAAGCGCGAACTGACGGAGGCATTTCAGCGTCGCAAGGTCGAACTGGCCGCCGCCGGAACGGTGCGGAAGGCCTCCTTCGATATGACCCTTCCCGGAACGCCCGTGGCAATCGGGCATAAGCACATCATCACACAGACGATCGAGGAAATAGCCGAAATCTTCGCCCGCATGGGCTTTAAGATCGCCTACGGGCCTGAGGTTGAGGATGAGTGGCACATTTTCGACGCCCTGAACATGCCGCCGGCCCATCCCGCCCGCGACCCGCTGGCGAGTTTTTACATCACCGAAGCGGTGATCCTTCGCAGCGAGACCTCCAACGTGCAGATTCGCGTGATGGAGTCGCAGGCTCCGCCGGTTCGCATCATCAGTCCCGGACGGGTCTATAGGCCTGATACGGTCGATGCCACGCACAGTTTCATGTTTCACCAGGTCGAGGGGCTGTACGTCGATGAAGGTGTCAGCATGGTCGATCTCAAGACGCACCTGGACCAGTTCTGCAAAGCATATTTTGGGTCCGGCGTCGCCACTCGTTTCAGGCCTCACTTCTTCCCATTCACCGAACCGTCAGCCGAAATGGACATCTCCTGCCATATCTGCACGGGCGACCGCGAGGACTGCCCCGTCTGTAAAGGTTCCGGCTGGATCGAACTTGGCGGGTGCGGCATGGTTGACCCGAACGTTCTGGAGGCTGTCGGCTACGATTCCGAGAAGTACACCGGTTACGCCTTCGGCTTCGGTATCGAGCGGATGGTGATGCGAAAGTA
>CAYUYD010000141.1:0-7240 GCA_964449105.1 uncultured Planctomycetaceae bacterium
GATACGCACGGTCAAGAAAAAATTGCGACTGACCGGAGTGTTTCCTATGATGCTGCGCAATAATGCGCGCGGGTATGGAACATATATCGGACGAGCAGTTGCTTCTGCGGTACACGCAGGGCGACGCGGAGGCATTCGCGTCGCTCATGCGGCGTTACGAGCGGGAATTGTTCGGCTTCCTGGCGAGGTTCCTGGGCGATTCGACCCTGGCGGAGGATGTCTTCCAGGAGACGTTTTTACAGATTCACATCTCCGCCGACGCTTTTGACTTTTCTCGCCGCCTGAAGCCATGGTTGTTCACGATAGCGGCCAACAAGGCAAGAGACGCTCGTCGCGCGCGAGTTCGCCGACCAGCAGCAGAACTTGACGCCGAGGTCTCCACCGGCGAGGACGACGTTCATTACATCGATCTGATACCCGCAGATATTCCGCCCCCAAGCGCGAGAATTGAGAACCAGGAGGCAGCCGACGCCGTACAAAATATTGTCAGGCAGATGCCGGAGAATCTGCGGGTCGTGCTGCTGTTGAGTTATTTTCACGAGTTTGCCTACAAAGAGATTGCCAAAATCCTGTCCCTGCCGCTTGGGACGGTCAAAAGCAGGCTGTACCTGGCCGTGAGGGAGTTCGCCCGGCGGTGGACATTGGTCG
Source organism: uncultured Planctomycetaceae bacterium (assembly GCA_964449105.1). Lineage (GTDB taxonomy): Bacteria > Planctomycetota > Phycisphaerae > SM23-33 > SM23-33 > JAUWNJ01. The sequence goes on from CAYUYD010000141.1 coordinate 649, forward strand.
GGAAAAAGAGCATAGAATGAGCAAGTCCGACGACGAAAAGTTACTGATAGATTTTGTTCTGGGGCGCTGCGACGAGTCCGCAGCCGAGGATGTCCGGCGTCGGCTTGAGACCGATTCTGAGTTTGCCTCGCTGCACGAGGGCGTCGGTCGGGCCTTTGCCGCCCTGGACCTGTGCCCTGCTCCGAATCCGCCGGCGGACCTTTCCGACCGTGTGCTGGCGCGTGTGGCTTCAGCCGACCGGGAAGAGGCGCTTCGTGGCGTCCGGCCCGCCGGAAGCGATATGTTCCTGCCGAGGTTCTCCATTCGGGAGTTATCCGCCCTGGCGGCTGCGGCTTTGATTGTAATCGGCATCCTGCTTCCGACGGTTCGGCAGGCGCATCGGATGGTCCGCAGGAGCCTCTGCGCCAACAATGTCGGGATGATCGGCGATGCATTGAACCACTACGCCAACGTAAGCGGCGGCGACTTCCCATCGTCTCCGGCGATGACGGAGGCATGGCTTTGTCGCCCCGGACGCGAACACGCCAGCAACTCGGCTGCACTGTTTTTGCTGGTTCGCGGTGGTCACGCCTCGCCGGAGGTCTTCCGGTGCCCCTCTGCCGGCGGGCGGGCATTCGCGGCGTCGGCGGATATGACGGATTTTCCGTCGCCGAAGTCGATAAACTACAGTTACCAGTACAGCCTCAACATTCCGGTCCGTCGGGACCTTCCGAATCTGGCTGCGGTATCCGGGCAGATGGCCATTCTCGCCGACGCCACGCCCGTCTTTACCGGCGGGACATTCAGCCCGGAATGCGCCAAACGGACCGTCAGCAAAAATCACCCCGACGGGGGGCAAAATGTCCTGTACCTGGACGCCCACGTGAACTGGACCACGGATTGTCGCGTCGGTGTCGGGGGCGATAATATCTGGCTGGTTGAAGGCGTCTCCGAGTACACCGGAAAGGAAAAACCCGCCTCGCCTACCGATACCTTCCTCCTTCCGAACCCGGAATGGTGAAAGGATAGGGTTTAGGGATTAGGGAATAGGGTTTAGGGAAAAACAAAAAAACAGAAAAACGGAATCTGGAACCCGGAATCCTCAATCGTGATGTACAAATCCGTCGCCTTCGCCTACAATCATACCTGAAGGATTTCATAAGTTTAGGAAGGTGTGCTTATGAAAATTACCGCTATTTTGTGTATCTCCCTGTTTTTGCATGCGGGTTCCGCCCCGGCTATGGACCCGCCGGAGGCCGATAAATCTCCCGGCAGTCAGCCCGCCGATGAGCAGCCGACAACGATACCGTGGTCGCCGACACTCCCATCCGATAATCATAAAGTCATGCCGATAACACGGGCGGAGACCGTCGAAGACGCCCTTGCTTACAGCGATGAGGAAAAGATCGTCCTGACCGACGTCAGCGACGGCGACGGGCAGTTGAGTACTCCGGCGCTGTACGTGCTGCTTCGTCGGGCGGAAATGCTTCCGGCGGGGGATAAAACGCTCGAAGAGGCAGAGCGGCCTAATCCCAAAGACTTCTGGCGCGAACCGGGGCGTTACAGAGGACGGCTTGTGCGAGTCAGTGTCCACTATGGCGGAAGGGTTACTCCCTGGACGGAGAATATTACGCCCACACGGTGGTGGGGCAGGCGGAACGTCTGGCTGGTCGATGTGCTGGTGGAGACCGAAAAGACCAAGCCGCCTATGTATGAGCGTATGCTGGTTGTGATGGGTCATGAGCCGCCGAAGAAACTTTTAGATCGCCAGCGGCTGGAACTTGTCGGTATTTTCTACAAACTTGCAAGATTGCGTGAAGATGCCGGGGAGGGCGACCCGGATAAAAAGAACGAGTATCCGGTTATTGTAGCCGCTTCGCTGTTTGTTCCCCAATCAGGCGGGGATGATTTTCGGTGGGGGGCGGTTCTGATGATTATTGCGGTAATGGTTATGCTGTTTGTTTTCATGCGTCTTCGTCGCAGCGTTTCCCGCCGGCGTGCCGCCGACAGGCGCGAATACAAACCTATGAGGGCCGAGGATTCTGCCGGCGGCGCGAAGGCCGGACCGGTGGAAGAAGTGGATGAAGAACTTCGCAGGCAGGTTGAATCCTACCGGGCAGAAAGAGAAATCAAAGATGCCGATAACGCATGAGATTACCGTCGATCTTGCCGTCCGTTCTTACAAGGTCGCCGTCGGCGTGAACCTGCTGGGGCAGGTCGGCGCAGCGGCGGCGGAGTTGACCGCTCACCTGCCGGCAGGCATGGGCGGCGCCGGACGGACCGTCGTTATCACCGATTCGACCGTCGGACCGCTCTATGCCGATACCGTCTCCGACAGCCTGGCCCGCCTCGGATGCCGATGCAACGTAATCGAATTCCCCGCCGGCGAGGAATACAAGAACCTTACGACCTACGGCGGCGTGATGGATGAACTTTTATCCCTGGACCCGCCGATTGACCGGAAGTCTGTCATCGTGGCGCTTGGCGGAGGCGTGGTGGGGGACCTGGCAGGTTTCGTCGCTGCAACCGCGCTGCGAGGACTGTCGTTCATAAATGTGCCGACCACGCTGTTGGCCGACGTCGATGCCGCCGTTGGGGGGAAGACCGGTCTGAACGCATCGACCGGGAAAAACCTCATCGGCGCTTTCCACCAGCCCGGGGCGGTGATTATCGACGCAGCCGTCTTAAAAACCCTTCCAGCCGGCGAACTTGGCAACGGCCTGGCAGAGTGCGTCAAACACGGCGTCATCCGCGACGATTCGCTGCTGGATTTTATCGAAGACAACGTCGCAAAGATTATGGCTTCCGATGCCGATACGCTTGCCGAACTGATCGGGCGAAACGTTGCGATTAAAGCAGCCGTCGTCTCCGCCGACGAGCGGGAATCCGGCGAGCGGGCGCACCTGAATTTCGGACACACCGTCGCCCACGCCGTCGAAACCGCCGCCGGGTACGGCGTCGTTTCCCACGGCCAGGCCGTCGCTCTGGGCATGGTCGCAGCCTTCCACATAGCCGAAGCCCGCTCGCTTATCTCCTCAGCGTCGGCAGACCGCGTTCGAAAAACCCTCGCCGGTTTATCTCTGCCGGTCGGATTTGACGATTTGCCGAACCTGCCCGACGACGCACGCGACCCCGACCGCCTGCGCAAGATTATGTCCCACGATAAAAAAACGCTCGGCGGCGTGGTCCGCTTCGTCCTTCCCGTAGCCCCCGGAAGTGTCGCCATTTTCGACGACGTTACGGACGGACAGATTTCCTCTGCAATTGCATCGCTGTGAGGTTAAGGGATGCGTCGGGTGGCACGGTCAATCTGGAGCGCCCCCTGGGGGCAGGCAGCGGAAGATTGGCCGTGGCATGTGCAGCAGAACATTTCACGGCCAAGCTCCGCTTCGCTGCGCTTGACCGTGCCACCCAACGTGATGTGAGGCAGGGATTTTCAAGACCTCCGTGAGCATTTTGCCGTATAATAAATATCGGTCGGCCGGTGGAAGGCCGCTCCCCGTCGTAACGGCGGGGGGAGGAAAGTCCGAGCACCACTGAACCGCGGTGGTGGGTAACGCCCACCGTCCTGATGGTGGCACAGGTTTTCAACCTGTGTACGAACATTCGGCGAAGCAGCACAGGTTGAAAACCTGTGCCACCAGCGGGATAGGGAAAGTGCCACAGAAAATACACCGCCCTCCGGAGCGTCAGCGAAGGTGGGTAAGGGTGAAAAGGTGCGGTAAGAGCGCACCGCGGCGATGGCGACATCGTCGGCAAGGCAAACCCCACCGGGTGCAAGGCCAAGCAGCAGTCGATGGCGAGGTTCAGGCTGATATAGACTGTGGGTAGGCCGCTTCCGGCGTAGCACGGGCGTTGAGCCCGTGTTGCATCGGAGAGCCGGTCAGCAATGACCGGTCAAGACAAATGGTCTTCGCCCCGCCTCCGGAAAGTCCGCCGGGAATGGGGAACAGAACTCGGCTTATAGCCGGCCGACCAGGACATTTTTGTATGCTCGATTTGCAGCAGACTGCCGATACACTTATCTGCGAACTATGGGGCGTAGCTCAGTTTGGCTAGAGCGTCCCGTCGGGAAGGTCTCTGGTTCAAATCCAGTCGCCCCGACATTGACAAAAAGCCTTCCAATGTGTACAATTGTACGTATGAAGTATGTAGCGGACACAAATACGTTTCTAGCGGTAGCACTGAATGAACCGGAGAAATCATGGCTCATCCAGGTGACCGAGGGACATGACCTGGCGGCTCCGTCGGTCCTGCCGTACGAAATCGGAAATGCTCTGTCGGCGCTGGCGAAGAGAAAGGTCGTCCTTACCGAGCAACTACCGGACATATGGGATGCTGTTGCCGGTGTTTCCGTCGAACTGGTGGATATCGACGTTCGAGCGGCTCTTGTCCTGGCTGGACGCTTCGGCGTCTATGCCTATGACGCCTATTTCTTACAATGTGCCTTTGAGACACGATGTTCGCTGCTGACGCTTGATAAGGCCATGAAGCAAGTGGCGAAGCAATTGGATATCAGAGTTGTGGAGCAAACATGAAAGTCTATACATACTCACAGGCACGGCAGAATCTTTCGCAAGTCCTGAATCGCGCCAAGACCGAAGATGTTGCGATCCGCAGACGCGGCGGGGAGGTGTTCGCTGTAGTGCCTCAGCGCCAAGGCGGATCACCCTTTGATATTACCGGCGTCAAGACCAAAGCGGCAACATCAGACATTCTATCGGCGGTCCGCGAAGTTCGGTCAAGACAGGCCCAGTAACGATATGTGAAGCCTTGGTGAATGCAGGAACGCCGTCACAAACGACCAAACGGCCTCGGATGGTTTGAAGTTCCGATATCCCTTCTCACCACCCAACCGCCTTTAGCCATTCGTGCGCGATCATTAGATGGCCTGTAGGATTGGGATGGACCGGCTCAGGACAGACGAAATCGGTCGGCCTGTACTCGAGAACTTCCTGGAACATCTCGTGCAGGCGGACATGGATCGCATCGAACTTCTCGGCTAGTTCGGATACGATGTCGATGTACTCCGGCAAGACCTTCAGCACCGTGGTGCGCCAACTATGCGGGTCGGTCGCCCGGCTCATGTAGAACGGATCCATTAAAATCAATTTGGCCGATGTCTTCTCGACGGTCATCCGGAGGCACTGGGTGTACGCCTGGCGGTAAAGGTCCGGAGGAACTGGTTCCGGGGCGCCGCGTAGCATAAGGTGCAGGTCGTTGATGCCCACCATGATGCTGACCCAGTCGGGATTTTGCGAGATTACGTCGTCGTCCCACCGGTCGCGCAGGCCTACCGAGGTGTCGCCACCGATGCCCTCGTTGATAAAGCGAATCTTCCGCTGTGGGTACCTGACGGTCATCAGGGCAACAGCCATGCTGACGTAACCGGCGCCCAGCGGGGCAGCCTCCGCCTGCCGGCCGCAGTCCGTGATGCTGTCGCCGATGAATACAACCGTCTGACCGTCCTGTATAACCAGTTCTTTGTTGTCACACATAGTTTTCCTCTCGATAGGCTGAAAGAATCTACGAATATTGCCGGGGTGAATCAAGGACTGAATGGATTATTCCTTGACGCGTTTGATGTCAGCGCCGAGAGCGGCGAGTTTTTCTTCGATTCGCTCGTATCCGCGGTCGATGTGATAGACCCGGCTTATGGTTGTGGTTCCCTCTGCCGCCAGTCCTGCAAGAACCAGCGCCGCCGACGCTCGCAGGTCGCCGGCCATTACCGGCGCGCCTACCAGTCGCTTTACGCCGGTGATAATGGCGGTCGGACCTTCCTTTCGGATGTTCGCGCCCATCCGCGCCAGTTCCGAAACGTGCAGGAAGCGGTCGGGGTAAATCTTCTCGGTGATTACGCTGTTACCACCAGCCAGGCATAAAAGCGTCATCAACTGGGACTGGAGGTCGGTGGGGAAGCCCGGATAAGGCTGGGTTGTTACATCGGTGGGGGAAATCCTCCGCCGGCAGCTGATGACGGCTCCGGCGTCGTCTTTTTCGATGATGACGCCGATCTGCCGGAGTCTGTCGATAACGGCCGTCATGTGGTCCAGGCGCACCGGCGAGAGTTTTACCTCCCCGTTTGTAATGGCTGCGGCGACCATGAAAGTCCCCGCCTCTATGCGGTCGGGTATGATGCGGTGTGTCGTTCCGCGGAGGCCGGCGACTCCCTCGATTGTTATTCGCGGCGAGCCTGCGCCGGTGATTTTCGCGCCCATTGAGTTGAGGAAGTCGGCAAGGTCCTGCACGTCGGGCTCGCAGGCGGCGCACTCGATGACTGTCTTTCCTTCAGCCAGCGTCGCCGCCATCATGATGTTTTCCGTTCCTGTAACGGTCGAACCGGAAGGTCCGCCGAGGAATATCTCCGCGCCCTTGAGGCGTTTTGCCTTCGCTACGACGTCTCCGCTCTCCAGGTCGATCTGTGCGCCCAGCGCCTCCAGCCCGCGGAGGTGGATGTCGATCGGGCGCAGACCAATGGCGCATCCGCCGGGCATCGCAACGCGGGCATAACCGCGCTTCGCCAGCAGAGGACCCAACACGCAGATACTTGCACGCATCTTCCGAACAAGGTCGTATCGGGCGTGGGAGGTATCTTCGCTGACGACCTTCAGGT
>CAYUYD010000142.1:0-7175 GCA_964449105.1 uncultured Planctomycetaceae bacterium
GTGGTATCCTTTCCACCTTATCGGCTGAAAAGCGACTTTTCAGACAGAGCCTAGCAGGGATACAGAGGATGCACGGGATAAGAAATAAATTAAAAAAAAGAAGAACACCTGTTTGAATTTTAAAAAATATGTTTTATCCCCTGCATCCCCTGTATCCCTGCTATTTTTTTTCGGAGACGAGATGGCTTTATTCAGGAAAGCAATTGAGCACTTGGCCGGCGGGCTGGTGCGGACGCGCAAGCGGCTGATGGGTTCGCTGCGGTCGTTGCTGATGGGGAGAAAAATAGACGAAGAACTCCTCGACGAACTTGAGGAGCAGTTAATCCTCGCGGACATCGGCGTAACGACGGCAATGAGGATCCGCGATGACCTCCAAACCGCTTTCAAGGAGCGGAAACTGGAAAAGGGCGATGAGGTAATAGACTTCCTCAAGGCCGAGATGAAGCAATACTGGCCGGCGGCTGACCGCAGCGTCCGTTTCGCCGCCAGTCCGCCGACGGTGATCCTGGTGGCCGGCGTCAACGGTACCGGAAAGACGACGTCAGTCGCCAAATTGGCGTACCTGTTCAAGTCCGAGGGGAAGAAGGTGTGCCTGGCTGCGGCTGACACCTTTCGTGCAGCGGCTGTCGAGCAGCTTACCATCTGGTCCGACCGCATCGGTGTGGACATTATCAAAGGCTCTCGCGGTTCGGACCCTGCCGCTGTCGCCTTTGACGCCTGCGACGCAGCGGTCGCTCGCGGAGCGGATGTCCTGCTGGTCGATACCGCAGGCCGGCTACATACACAAGACAACCTCATGCGTGAACTGGGCAAGATCCGCAACGTCGTCGCCCGCAAAATACCCGGCGCGCCGCACGAAGTGCTGCTGGTCCTCGACGCGACGACCGGCCAAAACGCCATCAGCCAGGCGAAGGTCTTCACGGAGACGATCGACGTAACCGGCATCTTCCTTGCCAAGCTCGACGGCACAGCCAAGGGCGGCATAGTCGTAGCCATTCGGGATGAACTGTCCCTTCCTGTAAAATTCGTCGGCATCGGCGAAAAATACGAAGATGTCGAACCGTTCGAACCGGAATCGTTCGTCGAGGCGCTGTTCAGTTAAAAAATAGGGCGTAGGGTATAGAGTGCAGGTTGACGATTTTCTGTTTATTTACCATAATACGAGTGCGAGAAAAGGACATTATCATGGATAAGTATCAAGCGAACTTCCTGCATCGCGACAAATGGTGGGTGGCGTGGACGGACGACGTTCCCGGAGCCCTGACACAGGGAAAAACACTGGACGAAGCCAGGGAGAATCTCAAGGATGCCATCGCCCTGATGCTCGAACCTGTGGACCTGGATGACCTTCTTGCAATTACAGGAGAATCGTTATGACACAGACACCGCCTCCTCCTCCTCCTCCGTCGGAAGACGAATCGAAATGGTTCTACATGATGAACCAGCAGAAGCTCGGGCCGGTTACAACACAAGTCCTCCTGGGGATGATTCAGAGCGGTTCCGTGATTGCTTCCACACTGGTTTGGCGCGACGGTATGGAGAATTGGATCCCTGTCGGTGCGATACCCGATTTTTCCTATGCATTAAGCAGCAGCAACAAAAACAAAGAAGTTGTCTTCGGTCTGAATATGGCAGGCGTGGCAGTTTTCATTATTTTGCTGCTGTGCTGCATCCCCCTCTGCTGGTTGCCATGGGTCATTGACAGCCTCAAAGCCAAGAATATCTAGCGGAATGAAAGATCGGGCACTCAACCCAAAGACGGATTGCATCAGTCTTCTCAGCCCTTCCCCCGGCGTATGGGCACGCTTGCGGGGCCTTTATTTTTATATAATTCGCATCTCTGCTGCGGGGCTTTTTCTGACCTACTGCTTCTGGTGGGTATTCTGGTTGGTGCAGGGGAAATTACCTCCGGCGCTGTTCTTGGCGATTACCGGTCTGCCGTCGCCCACGACCGGCTGTACGCGAAGCCTGCAAAGCCTCCTGCAAGGGAATTGGCGTGAGTCGCTTTGCTGGAACGCACTGTCGATTCCCTTTCTTGCCCTTTTTATTCTGAGCCTCGGATGGCTGGGTTGGCGATTTCTGCGTGGACAAAGACTCAGGCTTCCTGTCGGTTTTCTCTATGTGTGGATTGTCGTCTTGACGATCGCGTGGGGGATGAAAATATTCGGCAGTCCTGCGTACTGGTAACAGCGGTTTCTCCTTTTCGTTTCGGAGAGCGGCCGCGGTTGGGAAATTTGAACGATGGACGGTAAAGTCGCATTTATTTCCGCCCCGGAGTATCTGGAGCACCATACCGGAATTGGTCATCCGGAATCGCCGCAGCGGCTGGCGGCGATCTGGGAAAGCCTGCACGACAGCGGCCTGTGGGACAAACTCGTGCACATTGAGCCGCGGGCTGCGAGCGAGGACGACATTCGCCTGGTTCACCAGGCAGGATACGTCGAAACTGCCCGGCGGGATATTGAATCGGGCAGGACGATGCTGTCCACCGGCGATACGGCAATCTGCCCGAAGTCTTACGAGATTGCATTACTGGCAGCCGGCGGGGCGATGCTCGCCGTCGATGCCGTCATTGGCGGACAAGTCGATTCCGCCTTCTGCGCGGTTCGCCCGCCGGGGCATCACGCCACAGCCTCGGCTGGGATGGGATTCTGCATCTTCAACAACGCCGCAATCGCCGCCCGATACGCACAGAAGGCGCACGGCATCGAGCGAGTACTCATTGTCGATTGGGACGTGCATCACGGAAACGGGACGCAGGAAATCTTCTACGACGACCCGAGCGTCTTCTATTTCTCGACCCATCAGTTCGGCATTTACCCCATGCCGCTGACTCACCTGGGCTATGCCGACCAGACCGGTTCTGGAAAAGGCAAGGGAACCAATATCAATTGCCCGCTTCCGATGGGAGTGGGGGATGAGGAAATCATCGCAGCCTTTACCGAGCATCTGGTCCCGGCAATGGAAACATTCTCGCCGGAACTCGTAATCATATCAGCCGGTTTCGATTGTATCGCCGGCGACCCGATTGGCGGCCTGGGTGTTAGCGACGATGGCATCGCAGAGTTGACGAGAATCGTCATGAATATCGCTGGAAAAACCTCGGCGGGGGGGCGAATCGTCTCGGTTCTGGAAGGCGGATACGACCCGGCCGGTCTGGCATCGGCCGTTGCGACCCATATCCGAACGCTGATGGACTAATCTTCAGAGGGTGAAATCGCCCCTCGCGTGCGTTTGGTGTCGCCCCGGCGGCGCTTGGTTTCCAGGCGGCGTTTTTTCGATGTGAAAGTCGGTTTCGTCTTTCGGCGTGGTTTGGGTTTTTGGGCGGCTTTGCGGATTAACTCAACCAGGCGGTCTAGCGCATCGGCGCGGTTCCGCTGTTGCGTGCGGAACCGCCGGGCTTCGATAATCAATACGCCGTCGGTCGTCATCCGCCGACCGGCAAGCCGCGTCAAACGCTCACGAACATCGTCGGGCAGGCAAGCCGATCGGCCTGCATCGAAGCGGAGTTGAACGGCAGTGGCGACCTTGTTGACGTTCTGCCCGCCCGGACCCGATGAGCGAATAAACTCCTCCCGAATCTCGCTTTGGTCAATCGAAATTGTTCGAGTTATGCGAATCATGTCTTCAATATCCAATTTCCAATTGTCAATTTCCAATTGAAAAGCAAAACATTCAACGTTGCATCTTATCAATTGGAAATCGGCAATCGGCAATTGGCAATTTCAGATGTTTTCCCCGTATAAAAACGCTTTTGCGAATCGGGCGGTCATTGCCTTGTTTGTCAGCGCCATCGGCAGCATCATTTGCAGCGACGTTCCGGGCGGGCGGATGCGGTCGGCGAGCGTGTCGCGCCACTGGTCCTTGAAATCGGCGAGGGTTTCCTGAAGCCGGTCGCGCGCAGCGTCCTGTGGACTTCGCAATGCGCGGTCGGCGACGTCGGCAGCCACTAACGCGCTGAGGATTGACGGCGCAAGCGTCGCGCCTGTTATGGCAGAGGCGAATCCGCCGGCTGTGCCGATCAGAAGCGACCGCTTGGCTGTGTGCGTGTCCATCTCCAACGCCGCGGCGCCGGGCGGATGCCAGACGGCCGCTGTCGCCTTTGACAGGTCCATGCTTTCCGGAATCAGCCCTGCCTGCTGAAGGTTGCGGATGAACCGGACGAGTTCTTCGGCGCCATGCGAAGCGGCCTCGGCGAGATAGACGATCCGAACGTGCAGCCCGCTGCTGGTCTGGAAGAACATCCCGAACTGTTCGCCTCCTGCGAATGCCACGATGTGCACGTCCTTATCTATACTCTTCCGGTCGGAAGGGCGCAGGCGAACGGTCAATTCGCAGATAGTTACTTTCCCAGCCGGCGCGTTTCGCGCCGGCATGGACAGGCGGGACATCGCCTCCGACGGTCCGCCCTCGGCGACCAGCAGCAAGGCGGCGCGGAATTCCCGCGGCGGAGATGCTTTTTCGTTCAGCACGACGACTGTTTCCTGGAGGTTTATTTGCGGGTTTTTTTCCAGGCGGATACACCGAACGCCCGCCCGCCTGGCCGCCGAAGCCAGTGCTTTAATCAGCCGGGGCTGCAACAAGGTAAAACCCAGCGTTGTCCTGCTGCGATAAACGGCGTGGCGGTTCAGGTCTGCGGAGTGGAAATGCACCGCTCGGAACGGCCTGTCTATCGCATACGACCTGGCCTGACGTAGGGCTGGGCAGATGCCGAAAACATCCGCCGGTATCCAGTCGGCCAGAAGCGATTCGGTCTGCACACCGGGTGAATAGGCAGGCGGGCGGGCTAATACGGCGACATCGTGTCCTTTTTTCGCCAGCGTGATGGCTGCGACGTAACCCGCAGCCGTCCCGCCGAGGACGGCCATGTCATAAGTCTTCGGCATAAAGTATCCGACAGAATGAACCACAAAGGACACAAAGGGCACAAAAAAACTTTTTACTACAGTTCGCGTCGTATAAGTAACTATATTCGCGTTTAGCGTTGGCTGCAAGGTGTGAACGTTGACGGAGATGTTCCATCCGTTTTTAAAAAACAAAAACTTCTGCCGGTGGTATGTCGAGATGTGATAGAATAAGCGAGAACGTAGCGGAGAGATGAACATGAAAACAATAAAGCTTACTGCCGAGTTAATCCCCGAGGAAGAAGGCGGGTACACCGTCTTTTGTCCCGAACTTGATATTTACACACAGGGGGAAACCGAACAGGAATGTATAGAGAATCTCCGCGAGGCTGCTGAACTTCATCTTGAAGAATTAGGTCAACAGGCTGCTGTCCGACGGGTCATCCGGCGGGAGATAGAGGTTCACGCGAATGCCTAATATGACATCGCTACTTTAGCCCCGTTAGGGGCAATCGTATTTAGCCCAGGGCGCAGCCGAAGGCAAGCCCTGGGAAAGGGATTTTCTTATTTTTAGCCTCGTAAAGGCGATCGTGAGCCTACGACCGCTCCTACGGAGCTTCAATACATCATAAACTTTTCCCCAGGGCTTGCCTTCGGCTGCGCCCTGGGCTAAAAACGACCGCCCCATCTGGGGCTATTGAGAAGGTAGCGCTGTCATATTAGCGGCAAATTGCAATGAACACATCCATTCTCGGCGACAAGATAATCGTACTCTGGCAGGTGCTGCTGGCCGGTGGGGCTGTTGTGTTCTCGGTTACGTTCGGGGCGTGGCTGATGGGGCGGAAGTGGCGCAAAAATGGCGATCAGCCGCCCAGCCGCGCTCGTCGAGTCGGCGCCTGCGCCGCTGTCGCAGTTGCTGCGCTCCTGGGGCTGCCAGTTCTCTTTGGGCTTGCGTTTACTACTTTCGACGGCGCATCGCTCACAGCGTTTGCTTGGTTAACCTTGCCTGGCGCGGTAATTGTCGGTGGATGCGGGGTGGCAGCCTTTCGACTCATGAGGGGTTGGGGTGGCCAAGTCGGGTTATACGTGGTGCTAATCCTGTTTGTGTGTCACGTTTGCGGCAACTGGTGCCTGATTCATACAGGTCAGCGCATGACATTCACAACATTGCGAGTAATAGATCAGTCCAGTCTGCGTGGTATTGGATGCAGCCTTGTTGTTTACTGCGACAGATATGACGTATATCCGGACGATCTCCGCCGTTTAGTGGACGATAGTACTTGCCCTCCGGGACTGCTTTTAGGTTTCCGTGGCACACATCCAAGTAAAGTTCCCAAGCCCCCGTCCGTTCCTTACGATGGCCCTTGTGATTTTATCTATATCCGCCTGCCTGACGATGCACCTGGCGACCTTGTCTGGGTCTGGCAGCCGGTGGAGCATTACGACGGGGACGGCGGCGGTGTGCTGTTCAAAAACGGTGATACCCGTTGGATGAAGGCCGAGCGACTCGAAGCGGAAGTCGCCAGGACGCACAAGTGGCTTGAGGCGCATCCGACAACCCAGCCGGCGACAGCGCCGCCGCCATAACGGCGAACCTCACATATCTTCGTGGTCCAGGAGCGTGAAGCCGCGTTTTGTCAGCACCTGCACGGACAGGACGTGGTCGTCGGTGTGAAACGCCAGGACGGGGCAATCGTTGTGCCGGATGTAAAGCGGGTAGGCGAACTGGATGTTCAGTTCCGCCGCTACAAGCGCCTTGCAAACCCGGCTTAAGGCGCCAACATCGTCCAGTACGACCGCCAGCACGTCGGACTCGGTAACGGCTACGCCGGCGCCGGCGAGTTTCTCGCGCGCCTTTCCGGCGTCGGTGAAGACCATACGCACCACAGCCCAGTCGGCTGAATCCACCACCGACAGCCCCGCCACTTCGACCTTCGCCTCATCCAGAAGGGTCAGCAACTCACTCAGCCTGCCGACGCGATTGGGCATGAAGATATTGAATTGGCGGATAAAGGGGGTTTCGTACGCTCGTTCGATTTGAGGTCCGGACGTGGTCATAGTGGAAATACTATAACCTCCCAAAGCCCGGGAGGAAAGGAAGAAAATCGCCCTGCCGGTTTTTCTTTCGCCCTGCGCCTCCGTACGTTTTTTCTGTTTTTCCCTATGCCCTAGGCGTGGGTGGGTGCTCAGCACCCACGCAATCCATTTTCGTTCGTGGGTGCAAGCACCCACTCTACGGCTGGCTGCAAGCAGCCAGTGCCACACCGGGGCGACATGTCCGGTCCAAACCGGTTACATAGTTTACAGATTGAACCGGGCACATGGTTTACA
>CAYUYD010000143.1:0-7165 GCA_964449105.1 uncultured Planctomycetaceae bacterium
GAGGTAAATGTAATTACGGATTTCAGATTGCGGATTGTGGATTGCGGATTTTTCAGGGTAACAGATTGCGGGTTAGCGGATTGTCCTTCACTGTGGTGAAATCCTCAATCCTCAATCCGCAATCCGCAATCGTCAGGCGGATTCTTTTTTTCTGACCAGTGCGGTTCGGAGCGTGGGTTTTTTGTCGGAGGCGATCATCTTTTCGGTAACGACGTATCGTTGTCCCGCTGCAGCGGCTTCGGGCAGTTCGTACATCAACTCCAGCATGAAGTCCTCGATTACGTTCCTCAGCGCGCGTGCGCCGGTATCGAGTTTCATGGCGCGGTGCGCTATGACCTTAAGCGACTCCGGGCTGAATTCCAGTTCCGCCCCTTCCATCTCAAAGAACCGCTTGTACTGCCTGACCAGCGCGTTCTTCGGCTCGGTCAGAATACTTATCAGCGTATCTTCGTCAAGCGGTCCCAGAGTAGTGATGCATGGCAGCCGTCCTACGAACTCCGGAATCATTCCAAACTCGACGAGGTCGTCGGGCTGGACCATCTCCAGTACCCTGGCGTGTTCTGCGGCGGATTCCTCCGCCTGGTCTTCGCTGCCGAAACCGATCAGTTGCCGACCGAGTCGCTTCTTGACAATGTCTTCCAGGCCGGTGAACGTCCCGCCGCAGATGAACAGGATGTGCTTCGTGTCGATCTGGATGTACTGCTGCTCGGGATGCTTTCGTCCGCCCTGCGGCGGGATGTTGGCGAGCGTGCCTTCCAGCATCTTCAGCAGCGCCTGTTGGACGCCTTCGCCGGAGACGTCGCGGGTGATGGAGACGTTCTGCGAGGTCTTTCCGATCTTGTCTATCTCGTCGATGTAGATTATTCCGCGCTGAGCGGCCTCGATGTCGTAGTCCGCCGACTGGAGCAGTTTCAGAAGGATATTCTCGACGTCTTCGCCTACGTATCCCGCCTCGGTCAGCGTGGTGGCGTCGCCGATGGCGAAGGGGACGTCCAGTACCCGTGAGAGCGTCCGCGCGAGCAGCGTCTTTCCGCATCCGGTCGGGCCTATCAGCAGGACGTTGGATTTGTCCAGTTCCACTGTCGTATTCGCATCCTCGGACTCAATGTGGCTCAGTCGCTTGTAGTGATTGTGCACCGCTACGGACAGGACGCGCTTGGCGTGGTTTTGACCGACGACGTACTGGTCCAGGAACTCCTTTATTCGTCTTGGCGACGGGACTTTTTCCGGAAGCGGCGCCAGGGCGGTTTCCTGCCGGCGCTCCTGGCGGATTATGGTCCGGCAGAGATCGATGCATCCGGCGCATATCCGTACGCCGTCGGGACCCTCGACGACAGGGCCGACATCCTGTCCGCTATGACCGCAAAAACTGCATACCTCCGACGTCTTTCCCCGCGGCGGGCGGGGATGATCGCTTCCATCTGAACGCTTCGCCATAATAATTCCCTGACTTATAGCCCCTGTGTTTTTGAACAGCACCCTTCGGACGATAAAGTCCCGACATCGCTGAAGAAAGATAGCAGGATTACAGGGATTTTAAGATTACAGGATAAAAAAAGAAAAAAATAAATCCCTATAATCCTGTAATCTCCGTAATCCCGCTATTCTGTTTGTTTTTTGCCGGGACGTTCGTTTTTCCAATCACCGTGCAATCTTTGTTGCAAATCGACTTATACGCCGCCGGAGAGTACATCGACCGGCTGAAACGACTGCATTAGGCATTATCAAATTCAATAGCCAACATTTACTTTTCGAGCGCGTCCGGATTGTTCAATCCGAGTACAGCCCGGCGGGCAAGACGATATTCTTCATCCGTCAAGGCGCCTTCGTCGCGAAGCCGATCTATCTGTTCGATTGTGAACTCATCGCCCAGACGATGGGACTTCTCCAGGGCCATTCGCCGCAAAATATACAGGAGTACGACTAATACGGCTGCCAGCGGGATGCTGACCCATATCCACGCTGTCCCAATGGCCGACCCGTCAGGCCAGGCGATGACAAATGCTATCGGCGCCATCATTATCAGTGTACCGCGCCGGCGGCGAATTTGATATGCTTAAATCCATATGAAGGTGCATCTGGAAACAATGGGCTGTCAGATGAACGTGCTGGACAGCGAACTGATCTGCTCGCTGCTGCGCGAAGCGGGTATGGAAATGACCGATGATGCCTGCTCCGCCGACGTGCTTTTGTACAACACCTGCTCGGTTCGCAACCAGGCCGAAAATAAGGTCCACTCTCGCCTGGGATGGGCGTGTCGGTACAAAGCGGACGGGAAAGAGATTATTATCGGCGTTCTTGGCTGCATGGCCCAGAGGCAGGGGCAGGGGCTTATCAAGCGGCACAAAGGCGTGGACATCGTCGCCGGGCCGGGACAGATTGGCCGGCTGGTCGAGATGATTAACTCCGCCGCCGCCGGCGCAGGCCCGCAGGTCGCCCTTGACTTGCCGCGCAGCGAAACAAAGGCCGACGATGAGGTCGAATTCCTCGACCTTGTTCGTAACCCGTCGCTGCGGCATCTTCCCGGCCAGGCCTATGTTCGCATCATGCGCGGGTGCGATAATTTCTGCGCCTACTGCGTCGTCCCTTACGTTCGCGGGCCTGAACGGAGCCGCCCGCCGGAAGACATCCTCGAAGAGGTCCGCCGGCTCGTCGATGCCGGCGTAACGCAGGTAACGCTTCTGGGCCAGGCGGTCAGTTCGTACCGCTTCGGCGGCATTGGCCTGGCCGACCTGCTGGAGCGGCTCGACGCGGTGGCCGGGCTGAGACGAATCCGCTTCGTAACGTCCTATCCGGGCTCTTTCGACCGTGGGATTTTAAGGGCGATGCGGGATTTACCGAAGGTCTGCGAGTTTCTGCACATCCCCGCCCAGTCCGGTTCCGACCGCATCCTCCGCGCGATGAACCGCCGATACACCCGGAGCGAATACGACGACCTCATCGCCGCAGCCCGCCAAACCGTTCCGGGCGTGGCCATCGTTGGGGACTTTATCGTCGGCTTTCCGGGCGAGACGGAAGAGGATTTTAACGCCTCCGCCGACCTTGTCCGCAAAAGCCGGTACAGGAACTCTTACATCTTCAAGTACTCGCCCCGTCCCGGAACCGCAGCCGAACGCCTGAAAGACGACGTGGATGAACAAACCAAACGCCGCAGAAACCGCGAACTACTGGCAGTGCAGGAGGAGGTCTCGCTGGCCGACAACCGGGCGATAATAGGGCAAATTGTCGAGATTCTCGTCGAAGGCCCGTCGCCGCGCGCGGATAAACAGCCAAACTCTCAAAAGCAACTGGTCGGTCGGACGCGGACAGATCACATCGTCGTATTCGACGGAGCCGAAAACCTTGCCGGTCAATACCTGAACGTGAAAATCATAGACGCCACAGCCTTGACGCTGTTTGGTGAACTGTAGAGTACACAAACTGACCGATTTCTTTTGCCCCGAAGGGGCAAAGGATGGTAGCCGGGGGCGTAAGCCCCCGGTAAATAGGGTTTTATGAAGACAAGCCCCGAAGGGGCGAAGGAGAAAAAACGTAAGGTTTTCAGACATTCCAATCTCTCCGGCGCCCCTTCGGGGCTTTTCGTAACATCCTGTCTTCCGGGGGCTTACGCCCCCGGCCACTGTCCACCAGCCCTTCGGGCTTATCAGAAATCGGTCAGTTTGAGTTAGCACATGAACCAATCACGCAGCACGTCCCAGGCGTCTATCCTTGCGAATATCAGCCAGGCGATGTTGACTGCTGTGATGAAGTCGTAGGGAAGCGTCATCCGAGGCCAGCGCCACAGGCGAATCTTCAGCCACAGGCCGCCTTTTCGCGGGTCGGTGATAGGCGTTTTTCCGTCTATGACAGCCTTTGTGTAAAAGATTCGCCGAAGGACGGTCAGCAGAGGCAGTGCCGCCTGCTGGACGACCATTGCCGGGACGTTGTAGGCGAAGGTTCCGATGAGAATGGCGGCAGACCGCTCGCCGCGCTGCCAGTATCCGACGGTGCAGGACGTGATGATGTCTTCAGCCCGGGCGCGGGCGTAGGAAATCATAAATGCGTTGAAGAAGGCCAGCATACTCAGCAGCACGAATGTAACATTGGCCGGCGAGCGGGCGGCGTAAAAGACGGCGATGCCGGCATATACGGCGAAGTCGCTGTAGCGGTCAAGCGTGCTGTCGAGGAACGCCCCGAACGCCGTCTTTCGATTCCCAAGCCGGGCCACGGCTCCGTCGAGCATGTCGCAGGCGGATGAGAGTATCAGCAATCCCCCAGCCAGCAGGAGAAACGCATTTGCCTGGCTGTGGGGGTTGTCCGTAGGACTCTGCGAGAGCGTCCAGGCGAACCGGCTGCCCGCGCCGATGGCGTAGCAGACCCCAGCCGAAGCCGTGATTACCATCCCCGTCAGCGTCAGCGCATTGGGCGAAACGCCGACTTTGATAAGTCCTCGCGCGACAAAATCCCGCGCCGTCGAAAACCCGTTGCCTATTACCCGTCCGATCATGGCAGGAAATGTACGCCAATCCGCCCAGACAGGCAAGCGCCGCAAGGGAGCGGAGCAATTGCGGATTGCGGATTGCGGATTGCGGATTGGGGTTAAGGAAACGGAGCACTTAATTATCTTGATGAGGATTGTTTCCCGTGTCATTTTCGATTACATGGTTAAATATATGACCAATATGGTTTAGCCCAAGGCCCGGAATCAAAAGAAAGGCAAGGTCGCATGATGGGAAATAAGAAATTCTTGGCGGCAGAAAGTCGCTGTGAAAACTATGTGCGAGGACAGCTTCTTCTTCTTGGATGGAAAACCGAAAGGCCCGGTCCGGGTGGAGGAGAGGTGGCAGAAAAGCAGGAACTTCGGAACGACCCACGGCTACGCCAATTGATGCAGAGAGGGGCCCCAGAGTTTGTTTTATACGTTGACGATACACCAGCCGTTGCGATCGAATGTAAGGCACGAAAGGAAGACATAGAAGCGGCCTGCCAAGAAGCTCAAGACTATGCGCGGACCCTGAAATTTAGAATAGCAATTGGTGTGGCGGGGAACGAAAGAGATGGGGTAATTGTCAGAAACTTCTATCGGAAAAATGGCAAATATGACGTCGTAACCTATCGAGGAAGTCCGCTAACCCAGATATTGAGCAAGGCGTATGTCCAAAGATTGATCAAAAGCAACAAACCAGAAATTGATATTGATATTCCCACAGAGGAGCGATTCTGGGAAGAAGCGAATACAATCCATAATCTATTGCGGAATAGTGATATTCCGAAACAGCGAATGGCTGCGTATCTGGGTACGATTATATTGGCGTTTTCGGAAAACAGCCAAATTCTCGCAGAAAAGGATTTTACAGATCTTGCGGTTTTGAATACGTTGGCTCAGACCAAACTGGGCAAATATAATAAGCCAGATCTTAAGAAGATTTTTCAGATTCCAGACCCAACCAGCGACGTTTTCAAAAACCTGAAGAGAAACCTTCCCTTGATTATTAACGCGCTTCAACGTCTTGACGTATTGCCACTACTCCAAACCGGAGTGGATATTTTGAGAAAATTCTTTGAGCAATTCCTAAGATATGCAAATGATAAAAAGGAATTGGGAATTGTTTTTACACCACGCCACATAGTTGATTTCATGGTTGCGATTAGCGAGATACAACTTGCCGACAAAATACTTGATCCGTGTTGTGGAACTGGTGGTTTTTTGGTCTCCGCCTTTAACGCAATGCGGTCTCAACTTGACAGGAAAAAGTCTCTGTCTGAGGCTGAGCGTGCGGCTGAACTGAAAAAGATAAAGCAAGAAAGGATATATGGTTTTGAATCTGAAAGCGACGGTGTTATCTATGGGCTTGCTTGCCTAAATATGATATTTAGGGGGGATGGGAATACAAATATCAAACACAGTGATTGTTTTAACAAACAAATGACGAAAGAATTTGATCGAGTATTGATAAATCCGCCATATAGCCAATCAAAGAAGGGTACGAATGGTGTGCACGAAACAAAATATCTTGATTACTGCCTACAATCTCTCAAAGAAGGTGGAACGCTATGTGCAATCATTCCATATTCAATAATGAGCGATGGTAGCAAATGGCGCAGGAGCCTTTTGAAGCAACATACTTTAATTGCCTGTATAAGCGTTCCGGCATTGCTTTTTTATCCTATTTCAGCCCCGGCAATAATTGTATTGTTCAGAGCGCATATGCCACATGGGAAGAGGCCTGTTTTCTTTGGACGAATAGAGGATGACGGTTTTGAAATTGACAGACAAAAAAGAAGTAAAACGCGCGAAGGACAGCAGACAAAATTGCTCAAATTGTTTTTTCAATGGAAAGCCCTGTATGACAAGGGTATTTTTGAAGTGGATTTTGACATTTTGCAGTTCTTGAAGGTCAAGGCGATAGACGAGGAAGAAGTGAACGTGGAACTTGTCCCAGAGGCGTATCTGAACAAGAAGCCATATATGAAGGAGGAAATTGAAGGGGGGGTAGATTTTGTCCTAAGAGAACAGCTTTGCTTTCAGCTTAAGTATTCTCAAAGACTTCTCGATAGTGGGCGCAATACGGTCAATGATGGAAATACGCAATCCTTATTGAAGAAACTTACCTTAAAGAAAGCAGAAAAAGAGAAAATTGCACACCTCTCGGATTTCTTTGAAGAACGCAGAAGTAAAGGCGAAACAGTCTATTGTGAATATGGTCAGAAGGAATTGCATGACAAGAGTTGGTTGCAACCTGGCAACGATATCATAGTTGCCGCAGGTGGAGTCGAAAAAGGTCTTTACGGTTTTCATAAATTCCCACCATACTATAAGAAGCCCGTGGTTACTTCTCCAAGTAGCGGAAGCATTTGTGAGGCCTATGTACAAGAATTTCCATGCTCGGCCTATGATAACACGCTTGTTCTCATTCCCAAGCCAAGTATTGACTTGGAAATACTGTATTATGTAAGTGCGTTTATTCGACTGGAGGCTTGGCGATACCGATATGGAAGACAAATTACCCCAACAAGGCTTGATAATTTAGAGATTGATCTAACTTACTACGATAAAGCCGCTATTGCCAACTTCAGAAAATCGTTTCCCTTCTCTCTCAACCCATAAATGGGCCGGTGGCCTTTCCGAAGGGGATGGAAATTCGTGCCCCCAAATCCCGGCGCGCCGGGACTTGGGGGTGTCCGT
>CAYUYD010000144.1:0-7025 GCA_964449105.1 uncultured Planctomycetaceae bacterium
CCGTTTCGTTCCGGCAGATTCGTCCCGAACAAATCGGGACTCATCTGCCGGCTTTGGGGGCTGCATGGCCGCAAAGCGACCGCCGAACAGGATTGATAACGTCCCCCCGTCAGTTATACTGCGTTCCATGAAAGTCTTTGCTCGTGAAAAGTCGTGGTGCGCCGGCGGGCTGGCGTTTGAATGTCTTGGCTGCGGCGGCTGCTGTGCCGGACCCGGCGAAGGATACGTCTGGGTTACGCCGAAAGAGATCGCCGCAATCGCGGAGTTCCTGGACATCGCCGAGGACGAGGTGCAGCAAAAGTACGTTCGCAAGATTGGCCTGCGCTTCAACCTCATCGAGCGAGGCGACAACAGGGATTGCATCTTCCTCCAGCCGGACGGGAAAGGCGGACGGAATTGTCGGATTTATTCCGTCAGGCCCGTTCAGTGCCGGACCTGGCCGTTCTGGCCCGGCAATATCGAGGACGCCGAATCGTGGTGCCTGGCCGGGCGTCGCTGCCCGGGAATCAACCGCGGGCCGGTGCATGACATCGATGAAATACAACGCAAAAGCCGACAGACTAACCCGTGAGCCGGGCCTGGCCGATGCCGTAGCGCGATGCAGCGCCGAGCCGGCTATGATGGAGGAACTGCGCCGCACCTACGCGGACGCCGACCGCGCCGTCGCCCGAACCGGAACCGTCTGCCTGGGCGGCGGGAACTGCTGCAAGTTCGACCTGTTCGACCATCGGCTTTATCTGACGCCGGTTGAATTGTCGCTGCTCGTAAGCAGCCCCCCACCGGACCCCGCCCGCGCCGGCCGGCGGCGATGCCCCTACCAGGTCGGCCCGCGCTGCACCGCCTACCCCCGCCGGCCACTGGGATGCAGAATTTTTTTCTGCCGAGCGGAAAAACAGCAATTCGAGCAACTGTACGAGCAATACCACAGCGAAATTCAGGCCCTTCACGAAAGTCACTGCATCCCATACTCTTATGGCGAACTAACGTCTGGTTTTATGCAATTGTTTCCAAATGAATGAGTTACCGAAATAATTTACCGTGACAACGAAACTTTTTTAACCTTGACCAACTGACACCTAATCCATTACCTTTTCTACTTGTCGTCTGAAATTGGAATAGTTGGCATAAATCTTATACTCGGAAAAGTCTGGAGTCGGCATCCGCGTCAAGGAGCGCTATTACAGGAAAGGAGTGTTTGTCTTGACAAAAAAGGAGATGATTCGACGGATTGCCGCCGAGCTGGACATCGACTAGGTCCTGGCAGGAAAGATAGTCCAAAGCACCCTCGACACCATTCTGGCGGTCCTCGCGGCCACGGGGAAGGTGGAACTGCGAAATTTCGGCATCTTTAAGGTCAAAAGACGCGCCCCGCGAAAGGCGCGTAACCCCAAAACCAATGAAGAGGTTCCCGTCCCTGCAAAGAGCGTAATCTGCTTCCAGCCTGGGAAAAACGTAGCGGCTATGATTGCCTCAAGACGGCCTGCTACGACAGACGATATAAATTGAGAAACACGCTTTTGATTTTTGTTGACAGCCTTTTCCCGCCCGGCTACTATTACGCCTTCGGTCCGATAGGCGCCGCCGTGGAATGAGGCGCCATCGGGGAAAGAAAGTCGAACTGAAAGGTGTGAATTATGAAACGGTTTATGCTATTCGCATTCGTCGTGTTGTGCATCGGAAGTTTCCTTGCCGGCTGCGGAATGGTGAAGCCGCCGTCGGAACGTATGCGTATGTTCGGGACCATCGACGACATCCGCGCTCGTCAGTTCGTTGATGACTGCGATTACGTCGGACTCTATGACCGGCCTTCATATCTGACCGAATGGCCCGTGCGAGACACCGATTAAAAGCCAAATTCGTTTCCGTATGTCCGTCAAGCCCATCTATCCCGACGGGGTAGTTTCCCCCAGGATGAATGGGCTTGTTTTTTCAACTTGCACGCTTCTCCTCGCTGCTTTTTAATATTCGAATGGTGCCAAACGGCAAGGGCGTATATTTTCATGCACTGCTTCAGAGGTTAACGACGATGAGATACCTTCTTATAACGTCCGTTTGTTTGCTGCTGTTTTGCGGTTGTCATCCGCAGCAGCAGAACACCTCGCAGGGGCCGGCTGATCATGTCAAGCCAAGCCCGAAAACGACCATGCCCACATCGGCCCCTGATTTTGGCGAACCAAGCCGAACCGCCGAGCTGCTGACGTCGGCCGTTATGGCTACCGTCAACGGCAAGCCCGTTTATATGGAAGACCTGTACATTCCCCTCATCGAGGCCCACGGCCTGCAAATTGCGGAAATACTTATCGTCAACACACTGGTCGCTCAGGAAGCCGAACAGGTCAAGATCGCCGTTAGCGACAAAGACATCGCCGCCGAGAACGATCGCGCCCTGCAAGGCATCCTCGGTGAGCAACTCACCCCGGACCAGCGTGAGAGCGTACTTGAAAAACTGCTGCGTCAGCGCGGGATAACCAGCCGATTGTGGACCGCAATAATGCGGCGCAACGCCATACTCCGCAAGATGGTCGCCTCGGAGGTCGTCGTCAGCGAGACGATGATTAAAGCGGAGTTCGCCCACCTATACGGCGAAAAGGTCCGGATCAGCCACATCCAGTTGCCCAGCCTCACCGAGGCGGAAAAGATCATTAAAATGCTCGAGGATGGAAAGGATTTTGCCGACCTCGCCCGGCGTTACTCCACCAGTACAACAACGGCCCAGCAAGGCGGAACCCTGCCGCCGTTCTCACGCGAAAACCCCGCCATACCAAGAGCAATCTGCGACGCCGCTTTCGCGCTGAAAACCGATCAGATCAGCGGCATCGTCCAGGTTGACAACGACTTCCACGTACTGAAACTCCACCAACGCTTCATGCCGCCCGCCGCTGATTACCAAGCCGTCAAGGAACAACTTCGCCTCGCACTGCAAGAGAATCTTATCGAGCGCCTGCAGGTCGAAAAACTGGCTGAACTGCGGCGCCAAGCCGGTGTTGAGTACGTCAACCCCACGCTCCGACAGGCGGCGAACCGTCCGCCCGAGCCGTAAAACCGTGGGATTCTATTCTTATCGGAGTTATCGCTGTCGGCAAATTCTCGATTTGCTCTAATCGGTATTACCTGCTTTAAGGAAGGCTTCGCAGATGAAATCCACCGCAGCGGCGACCTTCTCGGACATCTCTGAACCAAAGTCGGTGCAGACCGGCTGAATGCCCAGCACCACGCGCCGGCAGGGATGAAACATATTGAGCACGTCCAGGAAGGCAATCGGCGCAGGCCCGTGCGTACTGGGACCTTGCCCCACTATCGCATCAGATGCGAAAAGTTCGACCGCCCCCGATTCTGCGTCAAAATTCAGCGCATCAACAATCAGGGCTGTGTCCGGTTTGGCTGCGGCAATCTTCATCAAAAAACTCTCCGGGACCGTCTGGACGTTGAAGACCTTCCAGGGGACTTTCCCGTCGATTCGCCCTGCCACCATCGGTCCGGCTCCGTCGTCGCCGGACATTTCATTTCCGACACATATAATCACACTTTCCGGCGTCAGAAATTCGCCCAGGTGTTTAGCCAGATGCTCAATCGTATCAATGCCTACGTTGTGCTTGTGGTCATGCTCGTGGCCTGCGGACATATTTTTGACCGTCTGCTCGATATTCTCGCGCAGGCTGCAGCAGATTTTATGATTTTTAGACATTGCAAACTTCCCAAGACCCGCCTTTTATGACGGAAGTATAGCAGGGATGCAGGGGATACAAGGGATAAAGATTTAATTGGAGAAAGAAAAAAACAAAAAGTCTGTATCCCATGCATCCCCTGCATCCCTGCTGCTCTTTTTTCTATTCGCCCCAGAGTTCGCGGACCACGACTGTTCTGCGGCAGTCCGAGCAGAGCACTCGCATTAGTTCGTTTCTGGCCAGCGGCTCAGGGACACCGGTGGCAAAGGGTTCCGCCAGGGCCATCGACCCGTCGGCTGCGATTATAAGGGTTGGATTGGCGTAGGCCTTCGAGCCGAGTTTTTCAGCCAGCCAGAGCAGGTGCTTACGCGCGCCTACAACTACGCCGCAACTGTCGCAGACAACAAGTTCATGCTTGATGCTGTTGCGCAATTCCGAGCGGTCGAACGTAGCCATATCGAACGTCTTCGTCATCCTGACGCCGGTCTTGACGGTACAGTTCAGTTCGCATTGACCGCAGAAAATGCACTTGTCGTGGTGGATCGTCAGCCGGCGGGTGGGCGGATTGGCGCTGGTGTCATCGACGACCTTTATCGCCAGGGCGGGACAAACCTCCGCGCAGGCCTTGCAGCCGATGCAATCGTCCTCGTTGTATTCGCTCCTTCCGCGGAAACCGTCCGGTGGATCGTGCGGTTCGAAGGGATACTTCGTGGTATAAGGCCCGCGAAAGACGGCGATAATGGCTTCTTTCAACTCTCGAAGTTTAGGTTTTCTCACAGTAAAACTCTCTTCATCCGGCAATTTACCGGCTATCGGCAGCCTGTTAAAAATTCTCGAAGTTCAGGTTTTCTCACGTTCAGCCTCATGGACGTCAGCAGCCTGTTTTCTGTGTTCAGCCCGGATGGTCCTGGCGCGATCCACGAAGGCGTCTTCCACGCTTACCTCCTTGTCCAACGGTACGCCGGAGACGTATGCGCCGCGGCATATGGCGTGCGCCCCAACCGGTGATGTAAGCAGCAGGAAGAGCGCACAGATGATAGCCTTGACGAACATGGCCCAGTTGCTTCCCACGCCGAACAATGCCGTGGCCACCAGGAGCAAGGCCGTGCCTAAAGTTACACACTTGGTCGATGCCTGTGCACGGTTGTACACATCCGGCAGGCGTACCAAACCTATGCAGCCCAGCACGTTAAACGCCAGGCCGATACCGAAAAACCAGCAGGCAATAGTCTCAAGCATCGTAGCACCTGCCTTCCAGGTATTTTGCCAGGGCCAGCGTCCCGACAAAACTCGTCAGTGTCCATGCAATTGCGACGGTCATGTAGTAATCCCGGTAAACACCCGCTGTTGCCGAATCGGTGGTCTGGGGCCAGAGGGTCATCACGCAGCTGAAGCCCACTATCAACGTGCCCAGGATATCAATGGCGACGGTTCGGTCCGGCGCGGTCGGACCACGCCCTATACGGTACAGGCACAGCAGCGATCCGAAGATCAGCACGCCGGTGGCTACTTCAAGAAAAGTTACGCTCATTCGAATATCCTCCTGATCAGCGGTTCAAAACGCCCGACGATCTCGGCACATCGTTTTTCCTGATCGTCGGTGTGGATATTGATCCAGTGAACGTAGAGGTCCTGCCCATCAATGTCGATTGTGAGGGTTCCGGGAGTCAGCGTGATGGAGTTGGCCAGGAACGTTTTGGCCAATTCGTCGGTCAGGTTTGTGCGGACCTTCACGATCCCCGGGCGAATCGGAACGTCCGGGTGAATGACGCGAACGGCTACGTCCAGATTCGCCCGGACACAGTAGTAAAGGAAGTAAGGCAGATAAACGGCTGCATAAAACCACCGCAGGGGGTTCAGGACTTTCACAATACCGGCGGGGAACCTCGGCCCTACTGTTGCCATCACAATTACGGCAAAGATTACACCTACGAGTATTACCGACCAGTGTAACGACCAGAACAGCAACATCCACAAGGCCGATACCGCTACGAAGCATGCAGCGGCCCGCCGCAGCTTGCCGTATTTCATGCTCATTGCGCACCTCCCAATACAAGCCGACCGGCTGATATCGCACTGTCCAGCAGGGCCTTATCGGCTGGGTCGAATAAATATTGCTTCAGCGGCAGGATTGCCAGACCTGCCAACAGACACACTACCGCCAGGATGACCATCCCCGCGCACATCGGCCAGGCCGATTCACTCGCCGATTGAACCCGCGGCGAAACGCTTCCGGACAGGGCATACCGCTGGACCTTTACGAAACTCAAGAGCGTCAGCAGCGCAACCAGTGTCGCCAGACCGGCGAGAACCGGATACCCCGCCAGAACAAGCGCAACGATGATAATGAGTTTGGAGAAGAATCCGTTGAACGGCGGGACGCCGGCGATGGACAGGGCGCCAATCCGGCAGCAGAAACTGGTAACAGGCATCCGTCGGGCCAGTCCACCCATCTCCTTGAGGTTTCTGGTTCCGGTCGCCTGCTCGATTGAACCGCTGGAAAGGAACAGCAGGCTCTTGAAAGTCGCATGATTGAACATGTGAAAAAGCCCGCCCAGCAGGCACAGTGAGGCAACAGACCTGTCCGCCCCACGGGCAACCACTGCCGCTGCGACACCCAGGGCGAGAACCACGTAACCCATCTGCGAAATGGAATGGTACGCCAGCAGCCGCTTGAAATCCCACTGCCCGATCGCCAGAAAGACCCCGGCGATCATTGAAATCGTCCCCAGGACAATCAGGACGTTGGCATAGTACGCGCTGGCGCCAAGGACGCCGAAGACGATGCGGGCCAGGGCATACACTCCGGCAGCCTTGATAAGTACGCCGGACAGCATCGCCGAGATCGGCGCCGGCGCTGATGGATGCGCATCGGGCAGCCAGGCGTGGAACGGAACCATTGCCGCCTTGAGCGCCAATCCGCCCAGTAAGCACGCCGCCGCCAATATGACGGCGGGGCTGTGAGCCAACTGGTTCCGTGAAATAATTTCTGCGACACGGGCCATGTTCAGCTGCCCGGTCAGAGAGTACAAAACCGTAATCCCGATCAGTATAAACGTCGAAGCCAGAGCCCCCAGAACCAGATACTTGAAAGCCGCTTCGAGTTCCTCGCTTTCAGTGCCGAATGCGACCAGGCCGTAACTGGCAATTGCCGCTATCTCGATAAATACGTACATATTGAACAGGTCGCCGGACAGGACCACGCCGTTCATCGCGCCGGTCATCAGCAGGAACAAGCTGTTGAACAACCAGACCGTCGTGAATCGCTTCATGTATGAAGCGGAAAAGATAATCGCCGCAAAAGCGACCAGATTGATGGTAATCACCATCAGTCTGGCCAGGCCGTCACAGACCAGTTCG
>CAYUYD010000145.1:0-7013 GCA_964449105.1 uncultured Planctomycetaceae bacterium
CGCTGTTCACGTCGGCAGTCGATAAGCGTATCACGGCGGCAGCGCCGAGTTGCTACTTCTCCACCTTCGCAGGAAGCATAATGGCAATGTGGCATTGCCCGTGCAATTTCGTTCCGGGCATCCAGGTAGTGGCCGAGATGTCCGACCTGGCTGGGCTGTTCGCGCCCAAACCGATGCTGATTATCGCCGGGACGAAAGACACTATCTTTCCCATCGATGCTGTCCGCACCGGCTTTACGAACCTCAAGAGAATATATGCTGCCGCCGGTGCAGCCGACAATGTTGAACTCTACGAGGGTTCCGGCGGACACCGCTACTACGCCGCTCGCGTGTGGGATTTCTTCAGAGAAAAATTACCAAGCGCCTAATCCGACTTTCCGGTGGATATTAGTTTTACATCCGACCAGGAGTCGAATTGTGCGGCATCGTTAATCTTGTCCTTACCGACGAACATAACCTTCTGGCCGGCTTGGGTGAATGCCTTTACAGCGGCGGCGTTGTGCGTTACGGTCCTGGACCGGGCGTATCTGTCCGGTTTTGAGAAGTTTTTGAGGGCGAATTGATTTGCCACGATCGACGCAACCGAGCCGAGTGTACTTGTTTTTACCGGTTAGCGAGAGTATAAGAAAAAATGCGAACTGACGTTCTGGAAGCCCAAACGCCAGCCCGCATGTTTATTGATCGAAATGAACCCAATGACCGAATTCTTATGGCCTATGGGATGATTGTAGACTGAATTGAAGAGTTGGTGTTTTGCCGTCGGGTGCGTTGCCCGGTCAGGAAGGCATCACAGTCCCGAATGGGCCTGAACGGTTACAAGGAGTGAACTCCGTGAAATCCACAGACCATCCCATTGACAACGAATCACTGGCGGCGCTCACGCGGCGCGCGATTGATGCTCTTTGCGCTGTTCTGCCGGGTGTAAAGGCGTGGTGCGAAAAGGTGCGCCCGGCCGGCGGCGAACTCGGACGCTTCCGCTGGGCGCTTCAGACCACGCGCGGCGCGAACGTCGCCGGCACTGCCTACGTCCTCGGCGGGCTTCGGAAAATGGGCATCCTCGATGACGTCTTCACCGACGCCGACCGCCGCGCAGCCGTCGAGTGGGTCCGGTCCATGTGTGTCGGAAACGAGCAATACCGCGATCCGGCTCTAATGAATCGCAAGACGCCCGGCTGGCCGGACGACGAGCCCTGGCCCAGCCCGGCCATGCTCAACGGGATCAACCAATACGCACGAAACGTCCTGAGCGTTTCTCTGCCCCAGAGTAAGGAGGAACTCCCGGCGCTGGAACCACCGCCCGGCTGGCCTCAGGCTGACGACGATCCGGCCAAGACCGTGGAGTGGATCAAGGCGCGCCCCTGGAAGGACAATCCGTGGGGCGCGGGCAGCCATGCCAACCGGGTGGCGACCTGGCTGCTGCGGTGGTGCAAAGAGGGCAAGGCGCCGCTGGACGCGGTAATCGAGGCGCTGCAATTCTTCTATGACATACAGGATCCGCGCACCGGCTTGTGGGGCGGCGAGCAGGCGCCCCTGTACGCCCGGATCAACGGGACCTTCAAGCTGTTTTCGCTTCTGCGCGAGCAGTTGGACTTCCCGCTGCCTCACGCCGGGAAGGTCATCGACCAGGTGCTAGCCGAGTTCTATCGGCCTGACTATGACTGCACCGTGGGCGCCTGCGACGAATGGGACAACTGGTACGTGATCGCCTTGGCCGAGTGTCATGCCGACGGGCACCGTGCCGAGGAGGTACGCAAGATGGCGGCCTACCGGATCGCCCGCACGCTCGAGTTATTCTCCAAACCGGACGGCGGACTGAGCTACGGGCCGGAAACCTGCGTAACCAACTGGATCGGGTTCGACATGGCCCCGGCCGTCCCGCAGGGCGACGCGATGGGCCCGGGCATTCTGGCCGGCGGGATCAACGTCTGCATCGACCTGCTGGACATTCAGCAGGAAACCCCCTGGACGGGAAAGTGGCGTCTGCGGCCGGACAAGCGCGAGCCGGACGCGCTGCGTGAGGAGATCCTTTCCCGGCTGAGTATTCCCGGAAGCTGATGCGGCCGGTTCGGGTTGCGCCGATTACTCCGCGGGCGAGAAGATTCGTCTGGTATCGTTCCAATCATCAACGAGATCATCGAACTTGTCGTATTCGACGTGCCCGTCCACGCACATGTAGTTCGCGCCCTCGTCGTGGTGCTTGCCGATGTAGTATTCGTGCGACCGCCAGCGTAATTCGCATGAAGTATTGACGCGAACAAATGAACAGGTGGGCTTAGTTTCCAAAGCAGTTTTTCACATCCGCCCATGAGTCGAAGCGTTCGGTATCGGCGACTTTCTTCTTACCGACGAACATGACCACCAGACCGGCTTGGGCGAATGCCTTTGCAGCGGCGGCGTCGGCGGTTACGCCCCATCGCAGTTTTGGAAATCTCCGGCCCAGTTCTTCCATCGCGTCTGTCCCGCCGCTCCGGCGCCATTGCCGCCACCGCCGTGCTCGGCTGTACGGTACGACCGGCCCGTCGGGATAACCGTACCTTGCGAGCAGTTCATGGGCGCGTACGGGTCGTCCGGCATATTTTTCCGTAACGTAAATCACCTGGGCCGCCGGCTGCATCCGCACGAGCGACCCGACGGCATGGGCGGTCTCTTTATCGCCGCGAGGAAGCGAATCCATATCCACCACGGCGAGGGGTCTGTCCGTCGCCAGGACGTAAATCGCCGCAAGACCTTTGACGCTGTCGCCGTTGATGTCCTGGTGATACAGCGCGACATCGTATTGTCCGGGTCGGTCCGCCGCTTTGACGCTCAGGGCTGCGTAGCCTGCCCCGTCAGTTCGGGCACATTGCGGCGATCCTTCGCCAAGCCGAAACGTAACGGCTGCGCCGGTCTGAGGCGGGGCATATCACCAGACCTCACGGCGCTGAAGACGCACCACCACCGGCGCATCCTGACACGCGAGAACCACTGCGTCCGGTGCTGTAAAGATATACTCGCCGCTGCAACCGCCCAGCATCGCCGCCGCCAGAACTAATATCGTTCGTAGCATACAACCGGCTCCTGTTGTAAAGAAGATAGCGGGATTATAGGGATTTTGAGATTAGAGGATAAAAACATTAAGAAAATCCCCGTAATCCCGTAATTCCTGAAATCCTGCTATCTTTGTTTTTTCTTCTTTTTCTTTTTCTTTCAGCAGGATTGTAATCCCGCTATTCTCAACGACGCCTTCGATTTTTACTCAAGGACTGTACCATCGAGAGTATGGATGGTACTATCTGGCGGGTTGTATGGAAAGTATTTTGAGGCTGGGTCGAAATGAACAACACCAAAAACGATAAACTGTATGCCGAGGATCCCTGGCGCGTCTTTCGCATTATGAGCGAGTTCGTCGAGGGTTTTGAGGAGATGAGCCAGGTTGGTCCTGCGGTAAGCGTCTTCGGTTCGGCCCGCACTCAGCCTGGAGACCGCTACTACGAGCAAGCGCGGAAACTGGGAGCGATACTGGCCAAGCGAGGCTTTGCCGTTATCACCGGCGGCGGTCCGGGCATCATGGAGGCTGCCAATCGCGGCGCGTACGAAGCCGGCGGAAAGTCCATCGGGCTGAACATTGCACTGCCGCACGAACAGGTGTCGAACCCGTACACAAACATCGAAATGGATTTCCGCTATTTCTTCGCTCGCAAGGTGATGTTCATCAAATACGCCTGCGCATTCATCTGCTTCCCGGGCGGGTTCGGAACGATGGACGAGTTCTTCGAGGCGATGACGCTTATCCAGACCGAAAAGGTCGATCCGTTCCCCGTGATACTCTTCGGCAAGGCGTTCTGGGGCAAACTGGCAGGGTGGATGGACAACGTGCTGCTCCGCAGGCATCACACCATCAGCCCGGAGGACATGGACCTGTTCCTGATGACCGACAGCCTCCGCGACGCCATGACAGCCATCGAAAAGGGCTATGAATTGGAATGTTCCCGCCGCGCCAAACCCATCCGCAACGGACGCCGCAAGCCCACCGGCGAAGGAACCGTCGTCGGGCTGCTGCCGAAAATCAAATCGCGACGAAGACGATAAATCGATTACAACAAAGATTGAACAGTAATTGGAAAAAACGGACGGAATAGCAGGATTACAGGGATTACAGGATTATAAGGATTGAAATAAATTAAAATCCCTGTAATCCCGTAATCCCCATAATCCCGCTATTTTGCTTCCATAATGGCAGGGTCTTATCCAAAGAGGAATCATCCAATGGGAATGACAATCACTGAAAAGATACTCGCTCGCCATTGCGGCAGAGCGTCTGTCAATCCCGGCCAGAACGTATGGGTCAACGTTGACGTGCTGATGAGCAACGACGTAATCGCGCCGCAGATGATAGGTGTCTTTGAGGAGCACTTCGGCCCCGATGCCGCAGTATGGGACGCCGATAAGGTCGTGATGATACCCGACCATTACATCTTCACCGCCGACCAGAAGGCCCACCGCAACATCGACATAATGCGCGACTTTGTAAAGCGCAAGGGCATCCGGCACTACTACGACACGGACTTCATACCGCCGGGTTTCGAAGGAATGCCCCCGCCGTACTGCGATCCGACCAAAACGCCGTACATGGGCGTCTGCCACGTAACGCTGCCGCAGAAAGGCCACGTCCGCCCCGGCGAGGTCCTGCTCGGTACCGACAGCCACACCTGCACACACGGTGCGTTCGGGCAATTCGCATCGGGCATCGGCAGCACGGACGGAGCCTTCGTGATGGGGACGGGCAAACTCTGGCTTAAAGTCCCGCCGACGCTGAAGTTCATCTTCCGCGGCGAGATGCCGCCGTATCTTATGGCCAAGGACCTCATCCTGCACATCATCGCCCATATCGGGCACGATGGGGCGACCTACATGGCCATGGAAATCGCCGGCGAGGCTGTGATGGCCCTGAACATGGACGAGCGGATGACGATTTGCAACATGGCGATCGAAGCCGGCGGAAAGAAC
Source organism: uncultured Planctomycetaceae bacterium (assembly GCA_964449105.1). Taxonomy (GTDB): domain Bacteria; phylum Planctomycetota; class Phycisphaerae; order SM23-33; family SM23-33; genus JAUWNJ01. The sequence goes on from CAYUYD010000145.1 coordinate 4,987, forward strand.
GGCATTATCCCTGCCGATGAGGTTACGCTCGAATACGTTCGAGGCCGGACCGATAAACCCTTCGAGACGGTCGATGCCGACGCCGGCGCCGAATACGCAGCCGTCTATGAATGGGACGCCTCGAAGATCGAACCGGCCGTCGCCTGCCCGCACTCGCCGGGAAACGGCGCGACCGCGCGCAAAAAATCCGGCGTGAAGATCGACCGGTCCTATATCGGCTCATGCACCGGCGGAAAGACGACCGACTTCATCGCCGCCGCCACCATCCTTGCAGGTAAGACAGTCAAGGTGGACACATATATCGTCCCTGCCACCACGGAGGTGGATGCCGACCTGGACCGCTGCAAGGTGGGCGGGGCGACCCTGCGGGAGATATTCGCCGCAGCCGGATGCAGGATAGGCCCCGCCAGTTGCGCCGCCTGCCTGGGCGGACCTGTGGACACCTTCGGACGGGCGAACGAGCCGATTACCGTTATCTCGACGACCAATCGCAACTTTCCCGGAAGGATGGGGCATAAGGAAGCACAAATCTACCTCGCCAGCCCGCTGACCGCTGCGGCATCGGCGCTGACCGGGCACATCACCGACCCGCGAGACTTCATCAACACCGACCGGGCAATCGGGGCCGTTGTGTGAAGAATCGGCTTTGCGAACGGGTGAGGCGCATTCGGGCGTTAATCGCCCATCCGGTCCCTTCGAGGATCGCACTCAAATCCCGCCGGCGCAACTTTAGTATTGCCACAATAATCGTCGGCAGCATAACGGCCAGTATCACAATCGCGATGCCCAGGAGAATCTGCCACGGCTTCACGCCCGCGAGCGTCTTGGAGATGTAAGCGATGGACGTTCCCAGGGCCGCTATGGCCACGCCGCCTCCCATCAGCAGCCCGCCCGCCAGCAGGCCTCGATTCATCTGGGGTGGTTGCGCCTGGGTTTGGGCCTGCTCGGTCGTAATGCCGAGCCTGGCCTCGGCAGAGGTCGTCATCGCTTCGATCTTCCCCGTCAGCGCCCGCCCCAAACGCCTGAACGGAGACACCATCGCCTCGCTCATGCTTATCGGGTTCTCGATAATCTCGACGATCCGCGCATCCGACTCGCCGCCGAAGATATCCTCGAACAATCCTCGCTTGCCCACGCAAAGGTTGCCCTTTCCGCCAGAAGTAACTGCTGTTGCGATTTCGTATTTCTCCCCGCCGGCCGGAGCGACCTCTACATACAAAACGTACATGTTGCCCATTCGGGCGATCTCGCTGTGGGCGGCGTGGTCGGAGACCTTCACGGAGAAGTTGAATCGCCGGCCATCCATAACCAGCGTGCCCATCTCGAACATCGCCCGGCTGGTCGGATCGTACAAGTGCGGGAAACTGACGAAATTATTCGCCAGCGTCAACAAGTGCGCTTGATAGAGGATAAGTTTCTCCACCGGGTTTATTCCGCCCGCCTCGCCCCCGGCGGCCGACCTGGCCCGGCGGACCTGCTCAAGCGTTATCTCATCGCCGTTCGATAGGCCCAGGCCCGCGAGGATTTTGGAGGCCGATTCACGGATTTTGCCGCCCTCGGCTTGGTCGGCGTCTATCGCCTCCAGGCGGAGCGTTTCGGCCCCGGCCTTTACGCCGCTCCTATCACGAAGATTTTTCAGCAACCAGACGACGGCGTCTTTGATTTCGAAGCACATAAGCCGGCCGTTGTTGTCGGTGTCCACCAGTTTCAGGAACGCAGGGTCGCAGTTAATCGTCTCGATCGGCGCGCCGGTGGCGACCCAGTGAGCCTCGTCGAGAGCCAGGATATGCGACAAGTCCTCGGCTGAATTAATCCGCAAATGCCGGCACCGCCCGAAACGCTGAAAAACCATGTTTTGCGAATTCGACATAGGCATCATCATATAAGATATAAGCCGCGAACGCCGCGAACAAAACAAAATAGTCCACACCTTCCTGCTCGTGCTTCGCAGCGAAACGCCGATTCGTGCCAGTCCGTGCCAGTTCGTGCCGGTTCGTGCCAGTTCGTGCCGGTTCGTGCCGGTTCGT
>CAYUYD010000146.1:0-6999 GCA_964449105.1 uncultured Planctomycetaceae bacterium
CAATGCGCTTGGTGTGATCGCGGAGCGCATGGGGGACAGGGGCAACCAGGTAATTCTCGAAGGCGACAAGACCCTCGTGATAGCCAATGTCTGCAACGGTCTGCGAACGCTGATAAGTCTGCTGGCGTTCGGCGCACTGTACGCATATGTCTGTCGGCTCCGCGGAGCATGGCGGGTGGGCCTGTTTGCGCTGACGATTCCCGTGGCCGTGGTGGCCAATTCGCTTCGGATCGTGGCCCTGATCCTCATTGCGGACATCTGGGATGTAGAGACGGCGACCGGTTTTTTCCACGATTTTTCAGGGGTGCTGATCTTTGTTCTGGCGTTCCTGCTGATGTTTGGTCTGGAGCGGTTGATTCTGTGGGCTCGCAGGGTGGTCGGTCGTCCCGCCGAGGTTCTCCCGCTTTTTCATAGTGCCCGACGCACCTCGGATGACGAAGGTCAGTGGTCCCGAATGGTGGGGGCCATCGGCGGCAAATGGGGGCGGACGGCGGTGGCGATGGTGCTGCTTTCGGCGGGCGGGGCATGGTGGTTGAATCGGCTGCTGCCACCCGTCTGGAACAAGCAGATTGCCCAAAAGACCCTGCCGGCGGTGTTGAACGTCGGCGGACGAGACCTCAAGGGCCTTGAATTGCCGCTTGAAGACCGTGTCCTGACGATACTGGAAACGCGGGATTATTTGAATCGAATGTACGATTCCAACAGTTCAGACTGGATAACCATCTGTGTGATTTTCAGCCAGGACAATCGAAAAGGCACCCACCCGCCGGACTTGTGCCTTGAAGGCAGCGGCCAGGGGATCGTAGCCAAGGGGGACATCGTTGTGAGCAATGTGGAAGGGCGGGGCGGCGTCCCGTGCCGGGAACTGATTGTGCAGTTGGGGCGCGAGCGGCGGTATTTCCTCTATACGTACAAATGCGGCAGAAGATACACCAGCAGTTTCTGGACCCAGCAGTTGGTGATTTTCGTCAACGGTTTCCTGGATCGGAACGCCAGCGGCGCACTGATTCAGACTTCCACGCCCGTAACAACGGACGTGCCGGATGCCAGGAAAAGGTGCGTGCAGATGATTCGCGCCGCTGTTCCGCATCTGGACAGGGGACTTCCGTAGGGTAAATAAGACGCAATAGGTCGCCGGCAGGCGAAAGGGTCTAAAGGAGAAAGCGGAAATGAAGCGGCGCATCGTCACAATCCTGATTATTGTGGGCATTCTTGGCGGACTGGCTGCCGGCACATGGTTGTACCTGCGTCGAAGCAGCGGCTCGAAGTTGCTTGCGCGAGCGGAATTGGCCGTTAAGGCTGAGAAGTTCGACAAGGCCATGGACTTGGCTGAACAATATATTACGAAGTATCCCGCAGACTGGCGTGGATACTACGTAAAGGCGCAGGCCTGCATTCGTTTTGGACGACTCGACGAGGCTCGATCCGCGCTGGCAGAGGCCGGCAGGCTGAATCCGGCGGAAGTTTCGGTGCCAATATTGCTGGCAGAAAGTTATAGCCTGCCTGCCGGCGGGTTGCTGGTCAACCCCAAAGCCCTTACCGATCCTGCCATGCTGACTGATGCTATCAGGCAATTCAATCAGGCCAATGAGGTTCTCCTGAGTGTCAAGACTTCCGATTCGAAGCGTATTCTGGAGGTGCAGCAGTGTATAGGCCTGAACTACCAGAGAATTGCTCTTTCCTGGCGTGGTACGGGTGAGCGGTTGATGAAGGAAGCGATGATTGCCGAGGCGTCTCGCGATGCCGACTTGGCCGCCGCCAGAAAAAAAGAAAGGGATGCTGCCTTTGCCGAATCGGACAAGGCCGCCGATCAGGCTATTAAGGTTCTCCTCGAAGTCGTCCGCAAAGACGCTTCCCGCCCGATTGCCGCGGAGGTGTTAGTGAATTTGTGTATCCAGCGCGGTGATGAGGAATCGTTGAGCGTTGCCCGCAAGGCGATCATGGCGCTCGAGTCTCCTCCGCCCATACCGGCAATGACACTCGCTTTCCATGAACTCGCAAAGGAGACGGATATCGCCGGCCGGCGGGAGCGATTGGAAGGTCTCTGCCGGCTCCTGGACGACCTGTTGAAGAAGAATCCCGAGGAATTGGAGGTCCAACTGGCCAGGGCGAACGTGGCGGCGATGCTTGGAGACACTGAAACGGCAGAGCGACTCTGTAAGGAGATACTTAAGACCAATCCGAATCAAAGCCAGGCCCTCCTTATCCGTGCAAAACTGCTGATGCAGCAGGGAAACAACGTCGAGGCAGCAGGCATCCTCTTTGAACTGATGCCGAAGTCCATGGGGGGTAATAAACGATTTGCGATTGATGTCCATATCGCCTATGCGCTGGCGGCGCAGGCGCTTGGCGAGAAAGACTCGGCGTACGAGGCGATGCGAAAAGTTACAAGAATCGATCCTGATAACGCTCAGGCTCTCAGATTTTTAGCCGGTTCCCTTCTACAGGAGGAGAAGTACCAGCAGGCTTTTACTGATGCGCAAGAATACTACCGGGCGCATCCTGACGATCCTATCGCCCTAAGGCTGTTTGTGGAAACGGCCAGGCGTACCGACCGGACCGAATCGGCCAAAAAGGCCTTGGAAAAAGCCGGGGCCGATTACAAAGACCGTCCTGAGATGTTGATTGTGGTTGCCGAAGGGTACCTTCTCATCGGCGACAACGGCAAGGCCGAGGAGACCATACGCCGCGCCGCCGAATGCAAACCCGCTACCGCCGAGGACCGTCTTGCCGTGGCGCGAGCGAACAGGATGAGCGGCCAGGCGTCAAAGGCTGAAAAGATTCTGAGCGATGAACTTGCGCAGAATCCAAACCAGCCTGGGTTCTGTTTCGAACTGGGCCAACTCTATGCCGCCACAGGGCGGGTCCTTCAGGCGATCGAGCAATATCAAGCCGCCGTGCGGATGGACGAGAAGAACGTCGCTTACCGCCTGGCGTTGGCGCAGGCGTTGTTTGACATCGGCGACCTGGAGCGGTGCCGGAACGTCCTTGAGCCGATTGCAGCATCTAATACGGAGGCAAACCTGTTGCGCCTCAAGGTAAGGCTCCTTAGTGACGAACCTGTTTCCATGGATCAGGCGGTTCAGCAGGTTCACGGCGCGAAGCAGGCGGACCTGTCGCTGGCGATGATTTACCTCGACAGCGGTCGGCCGAAACAATGCGAGGAGGTCTGCCTGACCGGGTTGAAAAAAACGCCCAACGATCAACAGTTGCGGTTTCTACTGGGACAGGCCTACATGGTTCAGGGCATGAGAGATAAATGTCTCGAGCAGTGGACGGAGGTGTTGAAGGCGACGCCGAAGCAACTGCCTATCTATTTGCGGATTGCCGGTGTTCTGGCGGGCAGACTCGGCCCGCAGGAAGTGGAAAAGACCCTTCAGGCAATCCCCGGCGCCAGTCGTGATATGATTGATTTGACGATGGGGCGATTGTTTGCCGGCGCGGGCGATTTCAGCGCCTCGGCCAATGCTTATGGCCGCTTGATTGACAGGGCCGAGGCTCCCGAGTTTTCTCGCAATAGCGCCCGTATGCTTCGCGCGAGGATACTGGCGGCCGGCGGGAGTGTTGACCAGGCACTTGCCGAACTGGAGGAGTTGTCTCAAATCCAGGCATGGCGCCAGACGGCAATTGAAGCAAAGGCCGTTGTCCTTGTCGCCGCGAACCGGCGTAAGGAGGCGAGCGATTCGCTGGCGCAGTTGAGCAAGATCGCCGTCGAGAAAAAAGACACCGTCGCACTCAGGCAAATCGCAGGATTGTACATTCGTATAGAGATGATCGAGGAGTCGCTGGCCGTATGCGATCGCGTAGAGACTTTGTTCCCGAACGACGCCGGTTCGTACCTGCTGCGAGCGGCGGTGCTCTCCGAAGCCGGCAGAAGGAGCGAAGCATTGTTGCCGCTCCAAAAGGCTATAGACCTTCAACCGGGGAATGTCGGAGCATACCTGAACCTTGTGAAGATGCTGGACACGGAGCATCAGCCGGATCGGGCGCTGGAAGTGCTGAAACGGATGGAAAAACTGGGCCAGGCGGAGCGGATGACGTCGTTGTACGAGCAGGGATTGCTCTTTGCCCGTTGGGGCCTTTACGCCCAATCCCTCGATTGTTTCCGGGAGTTTGCGGAAAAGGGATATACCGGTATTCCGAAGATTCAACTTGCACTTGGGCAGGCATTTGCCGGATTGGGACAGAAAGATCGAGCGAAGGAACTGCTGAAAAATATTTCGGAATATTCGCCCCACTACGTTACAGCCCATAGGTTACTGGCTGAAATCGCTGAAACAGAAGAGGAAAAACTTGAGATTCTTGAACAACTCGAACAGGCCAGGCCCGGACACCCCGACGTGCTTGTGCAGAAGATGAGCGTGCTGCTTGGGGCGGACAAGCCTGCCGAGGCAGTGAAGGCCTTTCGTGCTTTTGTCGGTCGGATTGATGAGAACCGGCCGATACCCGCAGGTGCGGCCTACCTTGCCGTCCGCGCCATGCTTGCGGCGAATGATCGCGCAGCGGCATCGGAACTCGCATCGCGGATGGCCAAGGATGCTCCCGCATCACCGTGGAAGAAAATGGCCATATTGTTGAACCTGGACGACAAGAGCACCGACGCCAAAATACTGCCCGGTGTCGAGAAGGCTGATTTTTATGACGCACTTCTGGGTTTAATTTTGTCGGTGCAGAAGGGCGATGAGGCTTCGATTCAGAAGTGGGCCGACCGAATTTTCCAGATCAACAGTCAGCTTACCCGGATGCCGACGCCTGGAGCGATACCGTCGCAATACAGGTTGCTCACCGCCCTGGCCGCCGGGCGAACCGCACAGGCAGAGACCGAACTGACAAACTTCAAGAGCATCGGCGCCGAAAGCAGGGATGCCGCCGCCGAATTGGTTTCGCGTGCGCGCAGAGACGCCAAGGCCGCTACAGTCGAGGCAGCGGGCCTGCTTAAGGCGTCGGCGGCAATCGACCTGGGTCTGGCGGGACTCGGCAAGTCGTGGGCAATGGAGATGCTGAAGGCCCGCCCTGAATGCCAGTGGGCGGCCGTTTTGGTCATTAAAGGCCAGCCGGACCCATCCACGCTGAATGTTTTGCTGGAGACGATCAGACCGAGGGATTGTATCATGGCCGGTACAATCCGCGCCTCGCTGTTGCTGAACGAAGGGGAATATGAAAAGGCGGCGGAGGTGTACCGCAAGGCTGCCGAGGTTGAAAAGGACAATCCTTACATGATTCTGGCCCAGGCGATCGCCACGGAGAAAGCGGGGCATCTCACCGAGGCGTTGTCGTTGTACCGCAAGGTTTGGCAGGCAACGCAGGATCCGGTGGCGGGCAACAATGCAGCCTACCTTGTCTCTCAACTGTATCCCAAGGACACCGTCCGACTCGGCGAGGCATTGCAGTGGACGGACGCCGCGGTCAAGGCCGCTCCGCAGGCCGTCGCCTTTCGCGATACAAAAGGATGGATTACCTTCCTTCTGGGAAGGAAAGAACAGGCTTTGGTTGAGGTTCGCCAAGCAGTCAAAGGATTACCGCGATCTCCGGAAGTGCATTACCACTTGGGCGTCATAGAAACCGAGGCAGGCAACCGGGACATGGGGCAGTGGCATCTTGCAGCGGCCGTCAGTAGCGCCAAGGCTATTGAGGCCGATGGGAAGAAACTCACGGTCGCTGAGTCCGAGGCGGCAAGTCTGGCCGAGGCGGCTCTTGCAGAAAAGGGGCGCAACGAAAAGTGACCGGGCAGGCGAAGCAATCCGCAACTCCCGCCGATTCCGTAGAAGTATCGCACATGCTCAGTTTCGATGTGGAGGAATACTTCCAGGTGGAAGCGGCGGCAGGGGGCATAAGCCCGGATCAGTGGATCTCTTTCGAAAAGCGCCTCGCGCCGTCCGTGGGTCGCATTCTGCAACTTCTGTCCGATAACAATGCCTCGGCCACGTTCTTTGTGCTGGGCTGGGTTGCCAGGCACGAGCGCGACGTGGTGGACATGATCGCCGACGCCGGACACGAGATCGCCTCCCACGGTATGAACCACGATATGCTCGCCCGGCTTACGCCAGAGCAGTTCCGCCGCGAATTGCTGGACAGCAGGAGCCTGCTGGAGGATGTCTCCGGCAGGCCGGTCGTCGGATTTCGCGCCCCGACGTTCTCCATAACGCACAAGACCGCCTGGGCGATAGATGTGCTCGCCGAAGCGGGTTATAAATACGATTCGTCGGTCTTTCCCATACGCCACGACCGCTATGGCGTCCCCGGTGCGCCGCGGTTTATTCACCGCGCTGTCGGTCCGGGCGGCGGCGAAATCCTGGAGATTCCGCCCCTGACCCTGCGTATGATGGGCGCGAATTGGCCGGTCGGCGGAGGGGGGTATCTCCGCCTTCTGCCGGTCTGTCTGGTTGCCGCAGCACTGAACAAGGCCGAGAAACTCGGCCGGTCCGGCATGATCTACCTGCATCCGTGGGAACTCGACCCCAACCAGCCAATCCTTCCCATGAGCCGGCTCGATCGCCGGCGCCATCGGGTCAACTTGGGAAGAACCGACGCCAAATTGCGGCATCTCTTGCGGAAGTTCAGGTTTCTCAGCGTCGCTGAATCCCTCGATACCGAAGCCGCTGGCGCGGAGCAGGCGTATTCCTACGGCCCGAAGGGATGATTTTACCGGCAGGTTACTTCGGCATAACGCCAAGCAAATGCTTGATAATGGTGGTTTGACCGTCGCGGATGACTTCGATCTCAACAATGTGTCCCGGCCTGCAGGACTGGACGGCTGCGGTCAACGCGTTCGGCGTCTGCACGGTCTGACCGGCGAATGAGATGATGATGTCGCCGACCTTCAGCAGTCCGGTCCGCTGAGCGGTAGAATTGCGGACGAAACCGATAATCTTTACTCCCGCGGGTGTTTGCTTCATCCGAATGCCGAGGTGCGCTGAAGGTTCGTTGGCAGGACGCCACGGCGGATCCTCGGCAAGAACCCATTTCTTCCAGTCGGACTCTATGTTCTTCAGCGGTTTG
>CAYUYD010000147.1:0-6982 GCA_964449105.1 uncultured Planctomycetaceae bacterium
TAGAGTCGCAGCATCGAGATGAACGGCTTCCAGAACTCGTCCCCGTGCCCGTAGCCGACCGTGCGAAAAACCCACGAACGGTGCTTCACATCGGCGTAACTCTTGATATCGAGGTTGCCGGTAACTGCCGAGTTGGCCGGGTCTATCGCACAGTCCTTGGCGTGGACGTGGAAGATGCACTCGTTCTGTCCGAGGAAACGAGCGGCCTCGACCGGGTCGATCCCCTGCCAGAAGAAATGCGATGGGTCGAGGTTCGCGCCGAGTTGCTTACCGGCGGCATTGCGAAGGCGAACGATGTCTTCGGGGTTGTGCACCACGAAGCCGGGATGGGCCTCGAATGCGACCTTCACGCCGCATTTTGCCGCGAAGTCGTTTTCCTTCTTCCAGTATGGAATGATGACCTTGTTCCACTGGTACTCGGCGGCCTTTGTGAAATCCGTCGGCCAGGGGCAGGTAACCCAGTTAGGCGTCTTGTCGCCCGGCGCACCGCCCGGGCAGCCTGAGAAGGCGATTACCACTGTCCCGAACTCCGCCGCCAGCAGGAGCGAATCGCGGTAGGCCTTGTGGTGGGCGGCGGCGATTTTTTTGTCCGGGTGGACGGGATTCCCGTGCCCGGCGATACCGGCGACCTCCAGCCCGCGGTCGTCGATCTTGGCCTTCAATTCCGCAAGTTTGTGCCTGTTCCTGTGGATACCCCGAAGTTTCCACGGGTCGCCCGGATAGGCCCCGCATGGCAGTTCAATGGCGTCCAGCCCGACCCGCTCGCAGTAATCCAGCGCGTCGTCCAGTTTCATCCCGCCGAACAACGCTCCCATTACACCTAGTTTCATTGCTGCACTCCTTGATGATTTTTCACGGTTTCAATCTAATCATCTTCCGTGCTTTTTTCCAGATCATTACCACCTCAACCAGTATCCAGACCATCAGCGCCTGCACGGCTGCATATTACGCCTCGCAGCCGATGCCGTCCAGTCGCAAGGCGGGTACTGGCAATGGCGTGTCCGGGCCGCTAGCCTGTGGGGTCTATGGAACTTCAGTATGTATGGCTTATCGTAACGGGCCTGTTGGCCGGTTTGCTCGGCGGGCTGCTGGGTATCGGCGGTTCGTGCATTATGATCCCCGCGATGGTGTTAATCCTGGGGACCTACAACGCCGCAGGGGTCGATCAGATACACCAGTACATGGCTGCGGCAATGATCGTCAATTTCCTGCTGGCGGCGCCGTCGGCTGTCGCCCATTTGCGAAACCGGGCAGTCTGGAAAAAGGTCTGGGCGCCGCTGACGGTCGGAGCGCTGGTAGGAATCATCTGCGGGGTCCAGACAAGTTACCTCTTCGGCAATGAGGCTGCGAGATACCTCCGCTGGGCGCTGGGCCTGTTCTTCCTTTACGTGGCGGGGCAAAACATCCATCGCCTGAGTTATGCCCGGCATGACTGCGGTCTGCCGAGGCAGCAGGTCGAGGCGCTGCCGGTTTGGAGGAAACTTATCGTCGGCTTTCCTATGGGGATGATGGCGGGGATGCTGGGTCTTGGCGGCGGGACGCTGGCCGTCCCCGTTCAGCAGACGATCCTGAGGATGCCCCTTCGCAACTCCATCGCCACCTCCGCCGCTGTGATCGCCGCGATTTCCTGGCTTGGGGCGATCCTCAAGAACGCCCAACTCGGCGCTAACGGAACAATCGGGCGAAGTTTCCTGCTGGTTGCGTACATTGCGCCGGCGGCGATGATCATGGCCTATTTCGGCGGACACCTGACACATAAACTTCCGCTGGGAGTGGTGCGCATAATCTTCGCTGCCCTTATGGTCGCCTCGGCGGTGAAGATGTTCGGATGGGTTTAACGAGTGAACGAGCAAGAGCAGAAACATTCCGAGCATGTAGGGTGTGCAGTTTCTGTTTCCTGCACATGCGATTGGTGGATGGAAAATTCCGTGTGCAGGAAACAGAACCTGCATACCCTACGCCTGCGCTTCGTCCCATCCTACGCATTGGTCTAGTTTCACTTACAGATATTCGTTATGCGAAAGCTTTCCAAGATTGCGGGGAAATACTTGCTCCACCTATCTTCTTCGGCCACTCGGTACGACATATCGATCCAATGTGTCCGGTCATAGTTCTGAAACGCGTACATCTTCACAAAAACGGGAGGGTTCTTGTCTAAACTTCGCTTGTAGCTAATGCAGACGGCTTGCATTCCGTTGACTCTTTCGACGGTTGGTCGGTAAAAATCGAGAACCTGTATTCTCGGGATGAGCCTTATCTGCGCTTCCCAACTGCTTTGCAATTCGCTTATGTCGCTGTCAGTCAGACCAAGATCTGCATCCAAAGTCCCAACTTCTTCGCCCGGGTTGCAAGTTTCTGTTTTAACCGTTATTCGCACGTATGATTTGAAGGCTTCGGGATCGCGGGCATTCAACCCTCTCTGTTGTATCGTTACTGCTGAACCTGAACTTGTAAGCCCATAAACTTCCTTCGTCACGTCCTTCACGAGATTCCTCATGGAAGCAGCCTGTACCTCCATGACCGGGGGAATGTCAATTGTTCCGATACCGGGTATCTCAACTCTCTGCCACTCATACTTGAGATTCGGAGGCGGAAGTGGGATTTGTGGACGCAGGGGAGGGAGTTGTAACGTGGGAGAATAAAGTGGACTATTTTGTGGTTCTTTTTCTCGCAAAACTACGCTCAGCAGAATGGACACTAGGAATATGAATACCAGTGCTCCCAAGGTGATAAAGAGTTTTTTCACATGGCGGCGCGCGATGCTCTTGCTTTTTGTGATCCCGCGCCACGCCGATCCAAGGGCAGCAAGAAGGAGCATCAGGGGGATTATACCGCCGCCGTGCCTCCACCCGAGCAAGACTCCAATGACAGCGTAGGCGAAGCAGATACTAACGCAGACCGCAATGGCTAATGAGTATCTGGTCGTCGTACTTTGCCGGCGGACAACACCTGTGGCCCCAGCAGGAACCGTGTTCTCGAATTTGCAGACAGAGCATGTCTCATGTTGTCCCGACAATCTGTCTGGCGACTCCATCGGCTCGCCGCACTTCGCACACTTATAGCGTATCATGTGAAACCCCTTTCCCCGGCCTAATTGCCGCCGGGTTTTAAATAGTTCGGTATTGGTTTTAGGATATAGTGGAATTCCTGAGATTCTACATAGTCGCGGTCCCGATAGACGTACTGAACCTCGATTTCCACTACGACCTCTATATTTTCATCAGGCAATGTCAAATTTTCACCCTTGGCGCACGTAGCGTGTACCTCCAGAGCGCGACTTACAAAAATAGGTAATCCGTGTGTTCCTAGACCGTTATCTGATTTATGATATTGCCCACGAAGGTTGAGATTCTTTGCCCATTCGGAAGACTTTTCGGTCAGAATACGCGAGGACACCTTCTCGATGCGAATATCTTTGGCAGATTCATTTAGCAGCAGTTGGTTCACATTTATAACAGTACCGGTGGAATCTTGTTTGAGATGGGATGTCTCGATGTGTGTAGGACCCCTGAAAGCCACGAGCGGCTTGGCGAAAAAATCTAATGACTCTTGAGTAGCCCTCAGCGTTTGTCCCGCGTATTGCTTGACCTTCCATGTCAACCAGACTATGGCTAAGGTAAGGAGAAGCATCGCCGCTGCCAAAATAGCGTTAATAATACTCAATGTTATATCAACCTCTATCGGTGAAGGCTGGCTTGTTGGCGGCACTGAATAAATCCTTTCCCCGGCCTAATTGCCGATAGTGGGATTGTCGCACGCAAAACTGCCTTGGTCAACTTACTCACTCCGAGTACTTCCTGTGCAGGCTCACGAGCAAATCAATGTCGCCCTTATCCGCCTGCTTGATGGCCTCCATATATCTGTCCCGAATGACACTGGTATCTTGCCTCAGTTCTGTTGGCCAGGTGATTACCGGGCCTCCATTTTGTTTTATCCAGATGTTCGCCAGGAGGCGCGACCACCGGCCATTACCATTCAGGAATGGATGTATTTGTACCGACCGATGATGTAATGTCGCAGATTGTTCGATCAAGTCCCACTCGCCTTCTCGCCAGCACGCCAGGTCCGAGGCGAGTTTTTCAAGTTCTGTTTCGATTTGGTGCGCGGGAACACCAATGTTAAGACCGGCAGTTGTGCGAATCTTCCCAGCCCACACCCACACCGTCGAGAACATCTCTTTGTGCAGTTGGAGCATCCACTTTCGCGTGAACGGGGCCATGCGTTTCGTAGGTTTGCGGGACAGGTACTTCGTTACCGCCTGAAGATTGTTCGAGAACTCGGCTGCATTGAGTTGCTCTCGGGTCTTGATGTGCTTGAGCCTGATACCCGAATAGTCATCGAGCGGAGTTTCGCCTTGAAGATTACGATGTAGATTCATTGTTACGCCCAAAGTCTGATCGCAGGGCCGGACAAAAGATCGGCCTCGATCTGTCGCTCAGCATGTTTGATAGCGTCATCGTCAACGGCTTGGGCCTCCAGGGCGGCGCTACCCTGGGTTATGGCTGCAAGTTGATGGGCCTTCGCCCTGGCCCGTCTTCGTTTGACCGCCGATAGTTTGCTCGCGCGCACAAGCCCGATCTGCGCCCCTAATGCCTGGGAAATCGCCAAAACCGTGGACAGATTTGCGTTTTTACCGCCTCGTAAAACCTTTTGGACGGTCAGCGCAGTAAGGCCGCTCCGTTCTGCCAGCGCCTTGCAGGACATACCTAAGCCTTTTCGTCTGGCTTCCAGTTTGGCCAATATGTCTTGTGCCTGCGTCATTCTGATTTCCTTTCCTACTGTATAATACGGCATAAACTCCGTCGGAGTCAAGGAAAAACATATACAAAAACATATATTTTATAGTCGTCAATAAGGTGTAATTGCCGGAATTTGCAGCAGTTGGTCCGAAAACCGAACATAATACGAATTGTCTCATTTATGTTTCCGTTCCGTTTCTCTTTCCGCGCCATCTGTAGTCTGGGTCTTTCGTTTGGGGCTTTGATGTTGCATAATCTGCTGTGAATGAACGACCGGGAAGATAAACATTCCGAGCGTGAGCATTTTTTCGGCGCGGCCAAGGTGGTGGCAGGACTGACGCTCATTTCGCGCGTGTTTGGCATGGTGCGCGACATAGCGATAACGTCGCTGGGCGTAGGTCCAGCGACGGCTGCGTTTGTCCTGGCCTTCAAAATTCCCAACCTTTTTCGCCGGCTATTCGGCGAAGGGGCGCTTGCGGCTGCATTCGTGCCCGTTTTCAGCGAGACCGTTGAAAAGGAGGGATTCGGCAAGGCCTCGCGTCTCCTGGCGAATACACTAGGTCTGCTGGCTGTCTTTCTGCCGGTTCTGATGGTTCTGGTGCTGGCAGGGCTGCTGGCGTGGATTTCTTTTTGGCCTGGACAGTGGGACACCATGCTGCTGCTTGCGCTGACGTCGGCGATGCTGCCCTTCATGGTAACGATATGCCTTCTTGCGCTCGGTTCGGCGGCATTGAACTGCCGGGGGCATTTTGCGTATCCCGCCTTCGCGCCGATTATTCTGAACATCTTCATCATAGCCGCTGCCTGGTTCGTAGCGCCTGCCTGGAGGAAGGACATTCCCGGGCAGTTGTACGTCATCGCATCGAGCGTAACGTTCGCCGGAATCGTTCAGCTGCTTGCCGTGCTTTGGCTGCTGCACAGGAACGGGTTTTCAGTACGCCCGCGCCTTCGTCCCCTGGAAGCGGGCATAAAGCCGATGTTCAGGCTGCTTTTGCCCATGCTGGTCGGGTTGGGGTTCCTCCAGATTTCGGAACTGCTTAACGACGTGATAGCATGGTTTTTCTCCGCGCGGGATTACAGCGAAACCATCATCATATTCGGGCGCGAGCTTGCCCGGCCCCTGGAAAAGTGCGCCCTGGTTCCCGTCTATGCCGCGCAGAGGCTTTACCAGTTCCCCATGGGCGTGCTGGCAATTTCGCTGGGCGTGGCTGTCTTTCCCCTGATGAGCCGATATGCCGCTCGCGGCGACATGCAAAACCTGCGCGAAAGTTTAAACCGTGCCCTGCGACTGGCGCTCATGGAGGGTCTTGCCGCGGGGACTGGGCTGTTCGTGCTGGCTGAACCGATAACGAAGTTGATCTTTCAGCATGGCCAGTTCACAGCCGCCAACGCCGAAACCGCCGCCTTCATACTTCAGATGTACGTTCTGGGAATGTGGGCCTACTGTACCAGTCAGATATTTACGCGGGCCTTCTATGCGCTTAAGGATGTCAAGACTCCGCTAAAGGTCGCCTGTTCGATGGTGGGCCTGTCGCTGCCGGTCGTTATTTTGCTTATCTGGGTTCCGCAAATCCGCGCCGGCGCGTTCGGCCTGGCGACTGCCTGCGCCGCCGGACTCAACACGATCATACTGGCCGTAGTGCTTCGCAGGCGGATGGGGCGCATCGGCGGACGGAAACTGGCGAAATCCTTCGCTCGCTCCGCCTTCGCCTGCACCGTTATGGCCGGGACGTTGTATCTGCTTAGAAGCCAGTTCGCCGGCCGGGCCAACTGGCTTGTCGTGGGTGTCTGCGTGCCGGCGGGGGCGGCGGTATTCCTTCTGGTAGTCCGTCTGCTCCGCGCGCCGGAACTGGGCGAACTGATCGGCGCCATGCGAAAACCAACAGCGGAAGTTTCCGCCGCGCCCGAAGAAAGATAGCGGGATTACAGGGATTTTAAGATTACAGGATAAAAAAAAGGAAAAAATAAATCCCTATAATCCTGCAATTCTGTTTGTTTTTTGCTGTCAGCATATTCTCGGCAGGTCTTCTCCGTAGGGCATCTGGACGACCCGTCGTCCGCCGGCGCGGGTGAGCATCTCCACAAGGTGCACGTCGGCAGCCGGGCCGATGTGGCCGATAACGGCGGTTGAGCGGGCGATTTCGTGTCCAGCCAATATCTCGCAGGCCTGTTCGGCGGCATCGGCGGCGACCACCGCGACCAGTTTTCCCTCGTTGGCGGCTGTGAGCAGGTCCAACCCCAAC
>CAYUYD010000148.1:0-210 GCA_964449105.1 uncultured Planctomycetaceae bacterium
CGGCCAGCATCTTCAGCAGTTCCGGCGAATCTATCCGCCCATCGAATTCGTCCGGCTCTGCCCGCGCCCATCGGCGATGCGCCGCCACCAGTCCGAAGGACGCCCGGCGGAGGAGTTGGCCGTAATGTTTCGCAACCCAGCCCAACAATCGGGTGGCACGGTCAAGCCGAACGGAGTGAGGCTTGGCCGTGGGAGCACCGGCCACGGCCA
>CAYUYD010000148.1:220-6959 GCA_964449105.1 uncultured Planctomycetaceae bacterium
CGTGCCACCCGGTCGGTTCGCCACCATCGAACGCCGCCGATATTGCGACATTGAAGGCGTCGAGCGGTGAAGCGATTTGGTCGATTGGCGGGACGAACTGCCCCGGACCGATACGTTTGCGGGCAACGGTTATTCCCTCACGACCTGCCGCCGAGATGAGATCCTCGACAAATGTGCCTGGCCCGCCGGTCCCGTCGGAGGAAAGGTAACTGACCGAAAGCCTTTCGTCCGCCCGCGTCGCCGCCAGGTAGAACAGCAGCATCTCACGCCCTATAAGATCGCTTCGGCGGTCGAGTACGACACCCCGTCCAGCCCAGGCTGCACGGTCCGATTCGGTGATGAAGCAGCGGTCGAAGGACAGTTGCGGAAAGGCCTTTTCGTGAACGCCGAGCAGGTAGAGGCGCCTGCACCTTATGGCGCGAGCGTCCAGAACGTCCATGACCGTTACTACCGCTTCGGTCCGCGCCAGCGGGCAAAGGGCCTCGGCGGCTGCTCGCGAAATAACCTCCGCCCATTTGATTTTTGATTTTTGATTTTTGATTTTCGATTTACTGAACGCTGAACGCTGATTGCTGAACGCTAAAGATACGTCGTCGAGGAGTTCGTCGAACGCACGCAGCGCTCGCAGGTCGGCGGCGACGAGGGAATCATCCTCGTGCCGGGCGGCTGCGGCGGGAATGCCAAGTAAGTCTATGAGCGACCGGACTCCCGGCGCGCCGGGATATTCGCCGGCATCCGCCGACGCCGACAATTCGTCCAGACGCGCCATCAGCGCCTCCAGCATCCCTGCCGCTTTTTCGATTGTCTCGGCGTCGAGAGTCAGCGGGCCGAGTTCAATTGTCTCTGCCGAAAATTCGTCGCCCGCAGCGTGCGCCCGTCGGGCCAGGCGGGCGAAGGCGCGTCCGTAGGATTCACGACCCCCCAGAACGCCGGCTGCGCGGATTGCCATCTCGGCGGCTGCGACCGTTCCGGCGTCGAATTCGCCCAGCGCCGACGGACGGAAATAACTGTTCTTTATCACCGCGAGGACGTCGTTGAACTCATATTCGCCCGGCAGCGCCAGCAGGGAGACGATGTACCGGACCGGCCCGCAGGTATCCAGCCGGACCGCCCGGGGCGCCACGCCGATTGAATGGGCGGCGAAGATGCGCTCGATCGGCTCGGCATAGGCGTCCAGATTCCGCGCGACAACGGCGATGGTTCCGCCCTTCGCTCCGCCGACCAAATCGGCCTTGATGGACCTCGCCACTGCGCCGACCTCCGCCTCGATGTCCGGCGCTTCGAGTACAGTTATCGAAAATCTGTCGGTGGGTGGCACGGTCAAGTTGGAGCGCAGCGGAAACTTGGCCGTGCCGTCGCCCCCCACGGCCAAGTCTTCGACTTGACCGTGCCACCCAGATTCGGCGCTTTTACCTGTCAAATCGAACAACCCTCCCATCGGGCCGACCTGTTCGTCGGTAATGATGATGCGTGCGTCGGGCATCGCCTTTCGGATGCGTTCCAGCGTCCGGGCGGTCCAGAACCACAGCCGGCTGCGCCTGCCGTCTTCAACCAGCGGAAGGGTTATCAGGACTTTCGACATCCGCCGGGCGAGCAGCGCCAGCATCTCCAACTGCGTTGGCGTAAAGTCGGTGAAACCGTCGGCGGCCACCGCTGTGATGCCTTCGTAACCGATGGGTGCTTCTTCGTCGTCGGCAAGTACGTCGCGCGCCAGCCACATCTGCCCTTCGACGTCGAACCTGCCCGTATCGAGCAGATGCTTCTGGTATCGGCGATAGACCGCCAGCAGGTCGGCGTCGCGGTCCGAGCGCCGGTCGATTGCCTTGGCCAGGGCGTCCGGTTCGACGGCGGCCCACTTCAGTTCGGCGATTGACGCATCGAGCACGCCGGCAAGTCCGGGCGCATCGACCAGCGGGCCTATGGCGCGGAATTGTCCGTCGGCGTGCAGTTCGGCGATTATCCGTTCCAGCAGGATGAGTCGCTGAGGCCTGCTGAGGGTGGTGGGCGACTTTCCGGCAGAGGCGAGTATGCCCCCTGCCAGGCGCGCGAAGGTTGTAACTGCCGGGGCGATCAGCACGCCACCGGTCCGCTCCAGAAGGGCAGACCGCGCCTGGGCGACGGCAGGGGCGTTGGGGACGATCAGCAGGCATCCGCCCCTGCCGATCTCGTCGATGCGCCGAAGGTACAAATCAATCGCCGCAGCCGTCTTGCCCGAACACGCAGGTCCGGTCAGAACGAACACGCCCTCGCCCGAAGACATGGTTTTTTCAGCCTTATCGCCCATTCCGACACCATTGTTGCATCAGCGCCGGCAACACACAAGCGGAGATGTTTCCAAGTTGACAATAGCATCGCCGCGTTTGTTCCGATAAAACTATGTCGCCAAGGTAGCGATTCGAAGGTGGCGATGAAAAATTTGCAGGGATGCAGGGGATACACGGGATAAAACTCTTTTCTTTTTTTCTCTTCAGATATTTATCCCCTGCATCCCCTGTATCCCTGCTATCCTTTAGCAACTTTGCCCGGATTCGTCGTTAAGGGCAACGGGAGAGGTTCATTTGGCGGGCGAATACTCCGTTACAACCTGTCGGATTCTTGAAGAGGCGTTTCGCTCCGCGGACGTGCTGCGCCCGATGCGCATCGGGCGATACGATTCCGGGCGGGAACTGACCTATGAAGTTACCGGCATAGCCCCGGCTGCGACCGCGACGGTCCGCGTTGAGGTGGATAAGTTCGTCGGCGGGGGCTTTGCCGGACAGGTCTATCGCGTCAAGGTCGTTTCCATCGCCGGCGAATCCATTTCCGGGCTGACCGTCGGCGGGTGCTACGCAATTAAGATACTCATTCCGCCGTCGAATTTCTCTCGGAAATTCCGCGATGCGATTTACAAAATCGGCTTCCAGGGCGATTTCAGCCTCCAGGTCAATCCCGCCGCTGCGCGCGCCGGGGCCATTTGGCAGAAACTCATCCACCGGGCGGCGAAAATCCGCTTCGGTACGGAAAAGTCCGTCGTCGATGTGCTGGGGACGTTCTTCGACGAGGCGCTCGGCAGCTGCGGCGAGATAAGCGAATGGATCGACGGGCGGAACTGGATCTTCGAGGTGGATGTGAACCTTGCCCAGCGAAAGCGATGGCACAAGGGCGGGCAATATGACCCGGACAAACTCGGTTCGCCGGAGTATCGCGCCAAGCGGGTATTCATGGCAGGGATGGTCGAACTGCTGCACGAGATGGGCGCGCCTGAACTGGCCAGGCAATACGAGTGGTGGACGGCCAAGAGCCAGCCCAACGTCCTGAAGCGCCTCGAGGCCGACGGCGACGCCGACCCGGCAGCGGGGCTGACGGCGGTCGATTTCCGCGCGGGCCTGGCCCTGCTGCCGGTGCTGCCGATGAGTCCCGCCGACGTGAAACTCATCTTCAAGGGCATCGCTCGCGGGTCGCCGGTGCAATTCGACCGCGGCAGCCTGGAGCAACTCCGGCGGTTCATTGACGCGAACGTCGAAGATTTCGCCGACCTGCATGACGCCCTGGCCGAGTTGGAGGTATGCGAGCGTGAATATCGCCGGAGCCTCCCCGACATCACGCACCATCACGTCCGGCTGATTTACGACGGCCGGTTGTGGGCGGATATTCTCGACGGTACGGTCGCCGGATGGCAGGCGAAGGGTCTGCTGGATGATGCCGCCGCCGACCGGCTCGTCCGCAGCCGGTTCCTGACGGTTATCTTTGCGGCCTTTGGCCTGTTTCCGATGCTGTCGTTCGCCGCCGGTGCAGCCTTACTTATAGGGGCATGGGCGACCGGTGCGATGAGTTGGGGATTGTCGGCCCTGTCGGTGGGGCTTCTCATCCCGATACCGATAATTCTCCGTCTGCTGCGTTCACTTCTCGGCAGGGGCGACTTGCGCAGGCATTACGCGAAGATTATGACTGATAAGGCTTACCTCCGCCGGGCGTTCCTTGCGTATGTGGCCGAGACGCTAATCGGATGGCACCGCAACAAGCGAGTATCGGCCAGTCGGGCGCGACGCCTGCTGGCCAGGCCGGTACAGTTCGTAGCCCATACGATCTTTTTTTCCTGGATGCCGGCAAAACTCCACCGCCTGCTGACCGACAAGAAATACGACGCCGAAAAACTCCGCTACTACTTCGTCCGCCCGATTAAGTTGTACTTCAACGCCGACGCCCGCGAGCAGTGGCTCCGCGACATGGTCGCCGGCGGGCGAAAAAAACACATGCTCACGCGCGAAGACGCCGACCACATCCTCGCGCGGATAAAGGAACCGTTCATACAAAAGTACCTCAAGAGCCTCGCAGTCCACATCTGCACGGCTCCGATAACGCAGATCGTTTCGGTAACAGCCGCATGGATTTATGCCGCGACACATCCAGAACTCTCTCCGGCAGAAAGGGCCACGGCAGTAGCGGTAATCCTGCTCCTGTTCCAGGTAACTCCCATCTCCCCTGGCTCGCTGACCCGCGGGCTGTACGTGCTGTACCTGGTAATCCGCGAGCGTAACTTCAAGGATTACAACATCGCGGTGTTCCTGGGCTTCTTCAAGTACATCGGATACCTGGCGTTTCCGGTCCAGATGGCGTATCGCTATCCGGCTTTGGCGCGTTTTATGGCCGCTCACTGGGCGACCGAGGCGGTGCATATCGTACCGGTCTTCGGTGAGCGAGGGGCGCTGATGGAGCACGGGGTCTTCGACCTGTTTTACAACCTGCCCCTGACAATCCGCCGGCGGATGAGCAAACGCGCCGACCTGCGGGCGGGACTGATACCGAGGACCTGGCACGTAATTCCCATCGCCGTCGCCGCAGTGGCGCTGTTCGGCGTCACCGACATCGCCTGCCGGGAAATATGGGGCGAACTTCCGACGATGAAAAACATCTGGCCGGTAACGATTCTGCTTCCGATGCTTATCGGCACAGCGGCGACACTGGGCGCAGGCGGAGCGAAAATGCTGTCGCGGGTCAAACTGGCGATGGCTGCCTCGTCCGCCACAGCGGTGGGATATACAGCCGTTCACGCCCTTCTGGGATGTATTCCGGCGATGGGCGGCAGCATATACCAGACCGTTGAGATCGCAAATCACCTCAGCAGCCACGTCCTCTGGAGCCTGTTTATCTTCGTTCTGTTGGCGACCATCGGGGCGCTGCTGACCGAAATCAATCTACCCGAACCAAAGCCGGATAATCAGCTGCGACAGTAGATTCGCATAGACCCCCGCCACCAGGTCGTCGGCGAGAACCCCCCAGCCAAGAGGCAGCCTCTCCAACCGACGGGCAGGAGGCGGCTTGAGGATGTCGAAGAGGCGAAACGCCATAAAACCCACGCCGGCGACAATCAGCCAATTTTGCCAACCCGCCACCACTGGAAGAAACAGATATGTCATCGCCTGGCCGGCCCATTCGTCGAGCGTACACTGGGACGGGTCTTTCCGGCAGAAGTGTTTTTCGGTGAATCCGCCCAGCGCCACACACGCCACGGACGCCAGGACCACAATGCCGGCCATTACACCGTTCAGGCAGTATGGATTCGCCCCCGAACCCCACGCCGCGAGCAGAAAGACCCCCCCCGCTGCCGCCGAGGCCCACGTCCCCGGCGCAATGGGCAGATAACCCGTGCCCATACCGGTTGCGATAAGTAATTTAATCCTTCCCATCGCTCCGCAGCAGCCTTCTTGTCTTCCCGATGTACGCCAGCCCGCTGACGACCGTAACAATCACCGCCAGCCAGACTACCGCGATCTTGACGATCACAGCCCAGGCCGGCTGACTTACGTTGGCCATTTGATACAGCACCGTGCAGATCGCCACCGACTGGACGAACATTTTAATCTTTCCGGCGGACGTTGCGGGAAAATTCTGACCCTGCGACTCGCTGTATCCCCGCACAGCCGAGACGATAAACTCCCTTCCCAGGATCACAACGACCATCCACGCCTGTACGCCGCTGGTCATCCCGCCGCTCAGCCAGCCGGGGAGGTTCCGCTCAAACTCGCCGACAAGCCGCTCGTCGAATGCGTAGTTGGACCCCGTCAGCATGACAAACGCCCCGACGACCAGCACTTTATCGACAAACGGGTCGGCAATCCGCCCGAATGCGCTTGTGAGGTTCCACTTCCGCGCTATCCACCCGTCGAGAATATCCGTAATACCGGCGACGATGTACAGGACGAACGCGGCATTGAGCAGCGCCCGCCCACCGGCAGCACCCTGCTCGTACAGCCCCAGCAGCACAAAGAACGCCGCCGACAGGACAATCCGCCCGACGGTCAGTTGATTCGGCAGTTTCCAGTTCATGCGTATCTCTGCTCCCAGCAACATGAATGTAGATGAGTTGGGTGGCACGGTCAAGCGCAGCGAAGCGAAGCTTGGCCGTGGCGGGCGTAATGGAAAATTCCACGGCCAAGCTGCGCTTGACCGTGCCACCCGTCAAATCATCTGTTTACAGCGGTAAAACTATCGCTTTGGATACACCTTCGCTACAATAGGCCCGAAGCCAATGAAAGGGGCACGAATCATGCGACAGTGGAAACTCATCTGTGCACTGACGGCGATTTTACTCTCAACCGGCGCAGCGGCAGCGCCTCCGGCGACGACGGAACCGGCGGCAAAGGTCGAGACGAAATACTTTGCCGTTTTCATGGACGGCAAGAATGCCGGATACGGCAAGCAAACTCGCCAGGTCGGCGACGGAAAGGTAACCAGCACCGATACGAGTGTCATCACGATA
>CAYUYD010000149.1:0-6858 GCA_964449105.1 uncultured Planctomycetaceae bacterium
TACAAGGACATCTACACCATCGAGAAGATAAGCACGAAGGAGGGCTGGTCCCCGGCTGCGCCTGATGAGAATTTCACCGTCGGATATTACGCCGAGATGCAGGATTTCATTTCATGCGCAGCCACAGGTTCATCCCCTCAGGCGGGGCTTGAGTTGGCTTTGGACACGATGGCGACGATTTACGCCGCCTACTTATCCGCCGAGCACGGCGGACAAGACACCGAAGTGCCGAGACTTTAGGAGGACGGAAACATTTTTTTGATTTCGGGGGAACATTGGCGGCCAAAGAGCGTCAAACATTATAATGGGGGGATATTTTATGCGCTTAAGGCGGGCCGGTGGTCGGCCCGGGCGCGAAATTGACATACTTTATGAGAAGAGAAACATCTATGCGCAAATTCGCATTAGCAGTCGCTCTGGTCGTGGCCTTGTCGGTCGGGCTGTCCGCCCAGCCGAAATCAACCCTCACTACTGCTCCCACTGCAACATCGGCGTCGCGTCCGACTACAACTGCAGCCGCAACCCGTCCCGCCGATCCCGGCGCGCCGGGACTCGCCGGGGCGAAAGAATTGTACTGGACGGGCAAGTATGCCGAGGCCGTCGAGATGTACAAGAAGTTGCCTGCCAACCCCGCCGAGACGGTATCCGCCGCTTTGGGTCTGGCCGAGGCGTACGCTGCCGTCGGTAAATACGACGAGGCGACGGCAACGCTCAATACCGTCAAAACTCTTGCAGCGAACGACGCCAATTGGCACGTGCAAATGTCGGACCTTCTGGTCGAGACGGGCAAATACGACGAGGCGCTGTCGGTCGCCCGGAAAGGATCCGAACTCCACGACGACTGGACGCCGACCATTCTGCGGCTTGGAAAGGTCCTCGAAATACTTGGCAGAAAGGCCGATGCGATAACGGCGTACAAGGCCCTGGAAAAGGCCGTCGTCCGCGAGGATTTCACAAAGGACGCCGAGATCCTTACCGCCGCCGGTGGAATCCTCGACCGCTACGCCGTTCTTACCGGGCAGAAGGCGTCCGAGCAGGCGCGGAACATACTGCAAAACTACATCCAGAAGGCTTATCTGGAGGTTGACAAGAAATACTGGCCTGCCAACGTGGCGGCTGGGATGTTTCTGCTCAGCAAACATAACCCGCGCCTGGCTGCACAGGAATTCGCCCTCGCCGGCAAGATTAACAAGAATATCCCCGGCGTTCAGGTCGGAATTGGGATAATCATATTGCAAAACTGGGGTTTCGAGCAGGCTATATCACATGCCGAAGTGGCATTGAAGGTCAATCCCAACTTCGCCGACGCCCACCTGCTCAAGGCCGTCACGCTGATGCAGTGGCAGAAGTTCGACGAGGTAGGCCCGGTCATAGATAATATCCTGAAGGTCAACCCCAATCACATCGAGGCGCTGTCGCTGATGGCGGCGCTTCACGTTCGGACGTTAAATCCCGATAAAGCCGATCCGTTCATCAAACGTGTCGAGAAGATTAATCCGAAGTGTTCCGAGGTTCACGAGACCATCGCCCAGTGGCTTTCCGGCGCTCGGCAGTTCGATGAGGCCGAGAAGTACTTTAAGAAGGCCGCCGAACTGGCGCCGGAATCTGCCGGTCCTGTAACAGGTCTGGGCCTGCTCTACATGCAGACGGGGCGGGAAAAACTCGCCGAAGAAACGCTCAATAAAGCCGCCGACCTGGATGATTACCGACGGGATGTGATTAACTACGTCAACCTGCTGAAGAAGCTGAAAAACTACCAGGTCAAGGAAACCGAACACTTCATCATCAAAGTCGATGGCGAAACCGACGCAGTGCTGCTGGACATGCTGGCCGAAGAGGCGGAGAGAATCTATCCCGAAATCTGCCGGGATTTCGACCACGAACCGGCTGGAAAAATCCTTGTGGAGATGTTCTCTCAGCACGGCGATTTTTCCGTGCGCATCAGCGGACGAGGATGGATCGGAACGGTCGGGGCCTGCACCGGACGTGTTATCGGCATGCCGGCGCCTGACCCGCTGCGCAGCGGGATGGGCATGTTCAACTGGGCGGTGGTGCTCAGGCACGAATACACCCACGCCGTAACGCTGGCGGCCACGAAGAACCGCATTCCGCACTG
Source organism: uncultured Planctomycetaceae bacterium (assembly GCA_964449105.1). GTDB lineage: Bacteria > Planctomycetota > Phycisphaerae > SM23-33 > SM23-33 > JAUWNJ01. The sequence goes on from CAYUYD010000149.1 coordinate 2,117, forward strand.
GTTCACCGAATCATGCGCAGTATGGGAGCAGCCTGACCGGCGGAACTTCCAGGCGGTCGGACTTCTGTTGAATGCGGTGCGAAGCAATACATTATATCCGATCAAGTCGCTCAGTTGGGGCTTTATTCGCCCGGACCGCAGGCGAGGCGCACGCACACTCGCCTATGCACAGTCCGAATGGATATTTGAATACATCGTCGAGAAAAAAGGATACGACGCCATTATCAAAATGCTGAACGGCTTCCGCGACGGCTGGACGCAAACGAAGATATTCAGCGAAATACTCGGCACCACCGAGGAACAGTTCGATAAAGATTTCCGCGATTGGGCGATTAAACAGGTTGTGTCGTGGGGCTTTGATTCCGAGCCGCTTCCCGTCCTTGCCGAGGCCGCTAAGGCGGCGAAGGAGAAACCGGATTCCGCCGACGCCCAGGCGGACCTCGCCTATGCGACGCTGATAGCGGGCCGGACCGATAATGCCGAAGCGCCCGCACGAAAAGCGCTGGAAATCGACCCCAAACATCCGAGGGCGCTGACGGTGCTGGGAAGCGTCCTGGCCAGGCAGAAAAAGTATGGCGAAGCAATCGCGATCGCCAGGAGGCTTCAGGAAGTCAAGCCCCGCTCGGCTGCCGCAGCCAGGATACTCGCCGACTGTTACCTCGCCGAACAGCACTGGCCTGAAGCCATCGCAGCCCTGGAGACATACAAACTATACCTTCAGTTCGATCCCTACGGCTACGAGAGGCTCGCCAAATTCTACATGCAGATGGGGCAGGTCGATGAGGCCCTTCCGCCCGACAGATCGCCGACATCTATCGCACCGCCAATAAGGCCGACCAGGCACTGTACTATTACAATCAGGTACTTAACATCAACCCATACGACGCCGGCGTCCATAAGGCAATGACAGGCCTGTACGTCGCAGGAAACAACTACGACTCCGCTATCAGGTCGATGCGAAACGTATGTCTGATCGAGCCCAAAAACGCCGATTCATGGACGCAACTGGCAATGGTGTACTACCGCGCCGCACTCGCATCGAAAAGTTCCGAAAACCTTTCCGAAGCCCGCTCCGCCGCTCTAAAAGCCCTTGAACTGGACAGCGAAAGCCAGGCCAAAGAAATCCTCCAAATGATCGAAAAAGCAAGTAACCAGTAAGCAGTTTAGCCGTCGCCGATACGGCGACGACCGACTGGAGATGTCAGTTGATTATATTTGGCGCGAAATCCGAGACAGTTTTCGGACCATCTATCAAGATTAACTGTCCGTTCTGCCGCGCACGCGAAGCAGACGCTACAACGGCGGATGTGCATGAGACGACAACTATCATGTTCATTCCTGTATCCAGATCAAAGTCCACTTTTGTCAAGTGCATGGTATGTAACACCGTTTTGAGGACAAAGGTGCCGCTTGATCGATTGATTGAATACTCCCCGGAAGACCTCGAATTAGGCGGGTTGCTTCGTCCGCGAGGCAGCATGGTGACGGGTTTCTTCGCCGTTTCGTCGGTGTTCTTAAGCGCTCTTCCGCTCTTTGGTCCTTTATGGGCAATCGCGGCTGTTTTGCTGAACCGAAAGTCGCCTGCGTGGATGCGAATCACTGCTAAGGTTGGACTGGCCCTTTCGGTGCTTATGACTCTGCTGTTTCTTTATCGCATCACCACCATCTAAGTGGAGCGTGCAGAGTGTCCTCCGGTTTTTGTTCAAGGGCCGGAACGAAATGTCTATTATTAATTTAATCTTTTTCTTGTTTCCGTCGTTCGCAGCCAATAACAATAATGCCATGACGATAAAACAATTTCAGGATTTCATTCGCGCGAAGTATTACGCCCGCGACAATGAGCGGGGCACTGCCGGAACGTTCCTGTGGTTTATCGAGGAGGTCGGCGAACTGGCCACCGCCCTGTCAGGCGGCGACCGGGAAAACAAGGAAGAGGAATTCGCCGATGTGCTTGCCTGGCTGTGCACTCTGGCGAACATCAACGACATCGACCTGACCGAAGCCGTCCGTAAATACACCGACGGAGATATGGAAGGCTTCAAACCCAAATAGTCCGCCGGTATTAATCCACAACCACCCGTTTAATCCGATTGCTTCCGAGGCGGGAGAGGATTTCGTAGGGAATAGTGCCTGCCTGTCGGGCGAGGTTCTCTGCGCTGTTCGGAGCGGCAGGATCGGGGGAAATAATCTCAACCTCATCGCCGACGGCGACGCCGGGAACGCCGGTTATCTCGATGACGGTCTGGTCCATGCTGATCCGCCCGCGGACCGGGCAGTCGATACCGCCAAGACGCATCGAGGCGATGTTGGACAGGCAGCGAGGATACCCGTCGGCGTACCCGATCGGCACAAGTGCAATGCGGGCGTCTTTGGCGAACGTATAAGTTGCGCCGTATCCGGTGGCTTGACCGGCTGAAACGTCCTTTATCTGCACGATCGGTCCGGTCAGCCGGAGGGCGGGCTTGAGCGGCAGGACATTTTGCATATTATCGCTCGGCTGGCACCCATAAAGCGCCAGACCTGTCCGGACCATGTCAAGGTGCGTTTCGGGCAGGTCAATCGTCGCGGCGGAGTTGGCTGCGTGCAGGATGAGTCCGCTCCGCCCGCCGCACTTATCCACCACCTCCGTGAACCGCCGGAACTGCTCGGTTGCCGAGGATTTATCGGCCTCGTCGGCGCAGGCGAAGTGTGTGTAGATGCCAGTCAGTTTTACCTGTTCTGATTCCTTGATTGCCGTGATTAATTGCCCTGCCTGTGCGGACGGGACGCCGCTGCGGGTCATTCCGGTGTCAATTTTGACGTGGACCTCGGCGGGGCGGCGGGCCTTGCCCGCTGCCGCTGTCAGCAGGGCCAGTTCGTCAAGGCTGGTAACGGTCAGGGTTATATTGTTAACGACGAGTTCGGCAATGTCATCGGCGTTCGCTGCCGCTGTTGCGAAGACCAGTACGGGCCTCTGCCAGCCAAGTTCGCGCAGCGTCATCGCCTCGTTGTATGTCGCCATGGCCAGCATGTCGGCTGCCGAACCCAGCACGCCCAGTACCTGACCTGTTCCATGCCCATAGGCGTTGGCCTTGACGACCGGGCAAAGACCCACGCCCTCGGCGAGCAGATTACGAATCAGACCGATGTTGTGCTGAATTGCCGAAACCGATATATCCGCTCGCAGGTAGTCCTTCATAACAGGAGAAAATTATACAAACATCGACCGTGCCTAACAGGAGAAAATTATACAAACATCGACCGTGCCGGGAATACATATTTACTGTATGATCGTGCGAAGTTCTAAATCCGACTACAAAATTTTGCGGGAGATAACAACCATGCAAACCACCGGATTCGGACGTCGAATCTTACCGGCGAATCTCGCTTTTCATTCGGTTCGAGCAAGGTTGATTCCAGCGTGCTTTGCCGCATTGGCCGTTGTGGCCGGTCTTGCCCCGACGGCGCAGGCACAGGCCAAACTGAAAACCTATCAGACAAAGTATTACATCATCCGGACCGATCTTGAACCGGATGACGTGCGCGAGATCAATGTACGCATGACGGCCATGGCTGATGAATACCGCCGGCGCACGAAGGGTTTCAGCGGGACGATCAGAAAAAGGCTGCCGTTTTATCTCTATAGTAAGCGGGAAGATTATTACGCCGCCGGCGGGCCTGAAGGAAGCTCAGGCCTCTTCAGGGGCGGGGCGCTCCTGGCCGTTGCGGGTGAAAAAACCAGCAACCGGACCTGGCACATCATTCAGCACGAGGGGTTTCACCAGTTCGCCCACGCCGCAATCGGAGGCGACTTGCCGATATGGGCGAACGAAGGAATGGCGGAGTACTTCGGACTCGGTATATTCACCGGAGACGGATTTGTCGTGGGCGTCATCCCGCCGCAACGCCTCGCACGCCTGAAGAAGGAAATCAATGAAAACAAACTCAATTCCTTCGGCAAAATTATGATGATGACAAACAAGGATTGGCACAAGGAGTTGTCTATTTGTAACTACGACCATGCCTGGTCGATGATTCATTTTCTTGTCCATGCCGACGACGGCAAGTACCGAAAAGCGGCAACCGGATTTCTCAACGATATCAGCAGGGGTACGCCATACCTGAATGCATGGATGAAAAATTTCGGCAAAGACGTCAAGACGTTCGAGAAACGCTGGCGCGAATACTGGCTCGAGCTGCCGGAAACCCCCACCGCCGACCTGTACGATCAGGCCGTCGCAGCCGCTCTGACCAGTTTCTTCGCAAGGGCGCAAAGCCAGAAGCAAAAGTTCAAAGACGCCGATGAGTTTCTCCAAACCGCCGAAGCCGGAAACCTTAAGACTAATAAAAATGACTGGCTCCCGCCGACCCTGCTTGCCGAAGCCCTGGCCAAGGCCGGAAAAATCGGCAAATGGAGCATCGAGGTTACAGGGAACCAGCCACCAAAACTAATCTGCACAAGAGACGACGGCAAACGATTCGTCGGTACTTTTGTGCTCAAGGAAGACCAGGTTAGTAAAGTCGATGTAACGATCGTCGAGAAGAAAGAGACCAAAGAAAAAGAGAAAGAAACAGAAAGATAGCGCCACAGAGGCTCAGAGAGACAGAGAATAGAAAAGGACAAAGATATTATTTTCTCTGTACCTCTGCGTCTCTGTGGCGAATCAATCTGCTTATGACGTCGCAGACTCAATACAACCCGGTAACGCCTGAAATCGTCGAGGAGTTGAAAAAAATCGTCGGCGACAAATACGTAATCTTCG
>CAYUYD010000150.1:0-6850 GCA_964449105.1 uncultured Planctomycetaceae bacterium
GCCGGTGCGAGGTCCGCCGAACCCTGTGGGACCAACAGATTCGCCTGGGCGAACTGACTTCCCCTCGGCAGGTGAACCAGCGAGGGCGTCAGTTGGCTTTGGGATTACTGCCTCCGGGCGAAACTTTCACCGGCGACCAGGTTGTTCGAAGAGATTGACAGAAAAGGGACCAGGCACCAGGGACCAGGCACCAGGCACCAGGTAAGAGCGAGCAAAGGTAAAGGCTGGAACCTTGGGCGAGATACGAAGTTATCGCGATTTAGTAACGTGGCAAAAATCTATGGCGTTGGTAAAACGCATATACGGGGCAACTCGGTTATTTCCGAAGGATGAAATTTATGGGTTGACCCAGCAAATTCGAAGGGCGGTGGTATCGGTCCCGTCCAACATTGCTGAGGGCTACGGGCGCGGAAGCCGTCGTGAATATGTTCGGTTCCTTCGAACCGCACGAGGCAGTCTGTATGAAGTGGAAACGCAAATATTGCTTGCCGGAGAATTGACCTATCTGACGGACAAGCAGACGGTTTCGCTGATGAAGGATACGGGTGAGTGTTCCAAACTCCTGCACGGGCTGATTTCCAGTTTGAGAGAAAAAAGTTAATTTCAACGTCCTGTATTTTCTGGTGCCTGGTCCCTGGTGCCTGGTGCCATTATTATTGATATGAGCAATCCTGAACTGAGCAAATGGCGTTTTCGCTTTCTTTTCGCCCTGCCGGCGGCGGCGCTGATCGTACTGGCCGGTCGGGTCGTTCATTTACAGATGTGCCGCGGAGCGGAATTTTCCGAACGCGCCCTGCGACAGCAGCAGCAGGTCATACCCCTGCCGGCCAGACCGGGAAATATCCTCGCCAGAACGCGGGGTGGATATGCACTGCTGGCGGGGTCCGGGCGGACGCCGGGCATCTTTGCCGACCCCGTCCTGCTGGGTCCGGAGCAGTTTTCCCAAACCGCTGAAAAAGTCGCCGCAGTTCTCGGATGCCGGCCCGGCGAACTGTACGACAAGATGGACCAGCGGCGAGACAAGCGATTTGCGTACCTGGCGAGGGGCATAACCGATTCACAGGCCGATGCCGTCGAAAAACTGGACATTCGCGCGGTCCAGGTTATCCGGGAGTGGCACCGGTACTATCCCAATGGTTCGCTGGCGGGTCAGGCGCTTGGTTTTCGACTTATTGACGGTCAGGCCGGCGGCGGGATCGAACTTCAGGCAGACCGCTGGCTGACCGGTCAGGACGGGAAAAAGGTCGTCCGCAGCGACGCTGCCCGGCGGGGGACGTATGCCGATGTCGTGGAGTACTCTCCGCCGGTCGATGGGAAAAACGTCATACTGACGCTGGATGTGAACATTCAGGGTTTTCTTGAGGACGCGATTAGCGAGACGGCAGAGCGATTCGGCGCCGAAGCGGCTATGGGGGTAGTGATGGACCCGAATACGGGCGAGATCCTTGCGATTGCGTCGTCGCCGTCCTTCGACCCGAACCAGTACCGCACCGCCCCGCCCGATCAGCGCCGCTGCCGGACTATTACGGACCCTTACGAGCCTGGAAGCGTCTTCAAGCCTTTTATCGCCGTCGGGGCTGTTCAGTTGGGAAAGGTCTCGCTTGACACGATCTTTGACTGTCACAACGGCCTGTACAGTACGAGTCGCATCGGGACGATTCGGGACTTTCCCGGCACGGGAATGGGGCGTGCTCCGCTGTCGGAGATTGTGATTAAATCAAGCAATATCGGTATGGCCGTACTGGGTGAGCGGCTGGGGAACGAATCGCTTTGCCGCATTGCCTCGGCGTTCGGGTTTGGGCGTCAAAGCGGCATCGACCTGCAAGGCGAGAGCCCGGGCAGGCTGGTTAACCCACGACGATGGGGTGGATACGACACACCCCGCATGCCCTTCGGACAGGGGCCTATTATGGTTACAACCGTCCAGTTGGCCAACGCCTTCAGCGCTATCGCCAATGGCGGCGAGTTGCTCCGTCCCCGGATTATCGACCGTGTAATCGACGCCGACGGGAAAGTGTTGTTCGAGAACGGCAGGCATCGCATCCGGCGAGTACTCAGCACCGAGGTGGCGCGTAAGTTCATTGATGAAGTGCTGGTCAACGTCGTCGAGCGCGGCACGGGTAAGAGAGGCCAACTTGACCGCTGGCAAGTCTTCGGAAAGACGGGTACAGCCCAGATCGTTGGACCCGGCGGATACGAAGAACGTGCGTACACGGCCACGTTTATGGGGGGCGCTCCGGCGTCCCGACCGGCGGTGGTCTGCGTGATTTCCATATACCGGCCTGAATACAGCAGGGGATATACCGGTGGAAAGGTGGCCGCTCCATGCGTGCGAGAGGTGCTGAAAAAGACGCTGGCGTATCTCGACGTTCCGCCCGACAAGGATTTGGTAGTCAGTAGTCGGTAATCAAACTGCAAAATCCGAAATCCGAATCTCGAAATCCGAAACAATATCGAAATTCAAATGACCAAAATCCGAAACATAAAAAGACAAACATTCACTTCCGATGTTCGATGTTTGGAACATTAGAAAATTCGGATTTTGAATTTGTTTCGGATTTCGTATTTCGATATTCGTATTTTGCAGTTTGACTGCTGACTACCATTATTACAATGGGGTTGCAATGCGTTTTTCACAACTGTGTGCCGAGGCCGGTTTGGGCGTGGCTTCTCGACGAGGCGATGCCGATGTGCGGACTGTAGTAACAGACTCTCGCCGGGCTAGCGCGGGCGGATGCTTTGTAGCCGTTCGCGGGCCGAACACGGACGGGCATAAGTATATCGCCTCGGCCGCGGCGGCGGGATGCACAGCCGTAGTCTGCGAGGACGCCTCGTGTGTACCGGCGGAAATCGCCTGCGTCGTCGTCGCCGATTCCCGATCAGCCGCCGGACCAATGGCGCAGGCGGTTTTGGGATGGCCTTGCCGAAAACTTACTATCGCCGGCGTAACCGGAACCAACGGAAAGACCACGATCGTCTATCTCCTGCGGCATATTCTCAGCCTTTACGGCGGGAGAGTGGCGATGCTCGGGACAGTCTCGTACGATACGATTACCAGTTCAGCCCCCGCCTCCGTCACGACGCCCGGTGCGGTCGAATTGGCCGAGATGATGGCCGAAGTGGTGTCCGCCGGCGGGACGCACCTGGTCATGGAGGCGTCTTCGCACTCGCTCGAACAACGCAGGACGGAGGGAATTGATTTTGACGTAGCCGTCTTTACCAACCTCAGCGGCGACCATCTGGACTATCACGGTTCGATGGAAAATTACCTCGCGGCCAAACGCAGGTTGTTCGAGGGTCTCTCCACCGACGCCAGGGCTGTGCTCAATCGCGACGAGCCCTGCTGCGAGTTGCTGGCGTCGGCAACCGCCGCGACGGTCGTCTGGTACGGGCTGTCGTCTGCCGCAGATGTGTCCGGCAGGATCGATCGCATCGACATAACAGGAAGCCGGTTCCTGCTGCGGGCCGGCGACGATGAGACAGATGTCCGGACAGGTTTAATCGGGCGCCACAACGTTTATAATTGTCTGGCGGCGGCAGCGGCCTCGGGAGCGATGGGCGTGGATATTGAAACCATTGCGAAGGCATTGGGACAGGTTCGCTGCGTACCGGGGCGATTGCAGAGGGTTGAGGCGGGAGCGCCTTTTGACGTGCTTGTGGATTACGCCCATACCGACGATGCGCTGGATAAGGTCCTCTCGTCGCTTAGGCCGGTAACAGTCGGCAAACTGATTGTCGTCTTCGGATGCGGCGGCGACCGGGACCGCTCGAAACGTCCGCGCATGGCATGTGTGGCCGAGAGATGGGCCGACGCTGTTATCGTAACATCGGACAACCCTCGCAGCGAGAAACCGACGGCGATTATAGAGGAAATATTGACGGGATTTTCCACGCCGGGACGAAAAAAAGTACAGACCGAACCGGATCGCCGCTCGGCTATTACAGAGGCGATCAGTCTGGCCGGCGACGGCGACGTGGTGCTCATCGCCGGAAAAGGACACGAAAACTACCAGATTATCGGTGATAAGAGGATACACTTTGATGATGTCGAAATCGTCAGGAACCTGCTAAAAAAATAGTAATTGGTAATTCGTAATTCGTAATTGGTAATTCGTTTCCGGCTACCGATTACAAGTTACCAATTACGAATTACGAGTTACGAATTACGAATTACTGAAAATGAAACGTTTGATGGTGGAAGATATTCGACGGGTGGTAAAAGGTCGATGGCGCCGGCTTGGCGAACCCGTGGCGACCGAAGGCGTTTCCATCGATTCTCGCACTGCCAGCGCCGGCAACCTGTTCGTCGCGCTGCGGGGGCAGAGGTTTGACGGGCATGATTTTCTTGCCCAGGCAGCCGCCTCCGGATGTATTGCCGCGATTGTGGACATGGACGTCCCGCTGGACGAAGAGGTTATGTCCGGTTTTACAGGCGGGGTTATAGGCGTAACCGATACGACTGCAGCCCTTGGCGACCTGGCGGCATACCATCGTGGAAGCCTCGTCGCAACGGTGGTGGCAGTTACCGGCTCAAACGGTAAGACCACCGTCAAGAATATGATTCATCACATTCTTTCGAAGTGCCTGACGGGTTCCGCCGCGCCCGCCAGTTACAATAATGCCGTTGGTGTTCCGATGACGCTCCTGTCGGCCGACGTTAAGGACGATTACATAATTTGCGAAGTCGGAACCAATGCGCCGGGCGAGATAGCAGGTCTGGCCAGAATAATCCGCCCGGACGTGGCGGTCATCACATCGGTTTCCTGCGCCCACCTGTCCGGTCTGGGCGACCTGGAGCATGTGGCTGCGGAAAAGGCCGCACTGGTCGGCGGGCTTGCGCCGAGCGGTATTGCCATTGTCTGGGCCGACAGCAAACCGCTGGCTGTGGCGATGCGGGCTTACGATGTCAGGGCGATTCGATTCGGAGCGGACGAATCGGCCGAGTTGAGGCTGACCCGTTACGAGCCGGTTCCCGGAGGTGGGCGATTTGAACTGAACGGGCGGTTATGGGTGAACCTTTCCGTTCCGGGAAGGCACAATGCACTCAACGCACTGGCGGCAATCGCGGTGGCAAGGCGGTTCGGATTGGATACCGACGTTGCCGCTGCGGCGATTGGCGATTACATGGGGCAGGAGATGCGTCTGGAGCCGATTAAGGCAGGGGGGGTAACGATTATAAACGACGCCTATAATGCCAATCCCGCCTCCATGCTGGCGGGGGCGGAGGCTTTGGCGTCTTTTCCCGGAAAGAGGCGAGTAGTTGTCGCCGGGGACATGCTCGAACTGGGCCCGCAGAGCGAGGCGCTGCATTTCCAGACCGGCGAGGCGATGGCGAAGGTCGGGGTGGACCTGGTTATCGGCGTTGGGTCTATGGGCAGGCATATTGCCGCGGGGGCGGCTGCGGGAAACATCGAAACCGAGGAAATAAAATCGGTAAGGCTGGCTTGTAAGAATCTCCCCGGTATGCTCAAACGAGGCGACGTGGTCCTTTTAAAAGGTTCGCGGTTGACGGCTATGGAACGTCTGGTCGCGCCGATACAAGCGGCATTCGAAAAGACCCGAAAAGGTGGACGAACGGTTAAGTCGCCACGGCGACTCGCCTGTGGCGAGAAGAAGCGGAAGGTTCGCAAGTGTTAACTGATTGGTTATTTGACGGAAAGCAGTTGATTCTCCGCATGGCCTGTGCGGCTGCGCTGGCGTTTCTGATTGTGGTGATGCTGAGTCCGCGGATGATCCGGTTCCTGATTCGGATGAAACTGGGCGACCGCCCGGAGTTCGACCACGCCGGCGTCAACGAACTGACGCGCCACAAATCCGCCACTCCGACGATGGGTGGGATGCTGATAGTCCTGGCCATCGGCATCGGAGTGCTTCTCTTCGCCGACATAAGCGGCATGTACGTACGAATGGCGCTAATGGTGCTGGTCTGCCTGGGTTTGCTTGGGGGCGTGGATGATTGGCTTAAACTTCGGGCAGGTTCCCTTGCCGCCCGTTCCGACGGTCAGGCTCAGCCGGGACGGGATGGACTGAAAATGTGGGAGAAACTCCTCTTCCAAATCGCCCTGCCCGTGCTCATTGCCATTTTCATCTTCAACTACGGGATGAAAAGCACGGGGTTGGATTTCGAAGGCAGAATGATCAATGCGGCGCATCATTTCTATTTTCCATTCAAGGCCGATCCTGTCGAGCTGGGGCTTCTGTCCTACGTGGTTATCACGACGCTGGTGATGGTCGGTTCATCGAACGCCGTCAATCTGACCGACGGGATGGACGGGCTGGCGTCCGGGTGCATGGTGTTTGTTACCGGCGTCTTTCTCATCCTTTCGTGGGTGGCGGGTAATCAGGACTGGGCTAACTTCCTTCACCTTCCGTTCGTACCGCGGGCTGCGGAACTGGCGGTTGTTTGTGCAGCCATGATCGGAGCGTGTATCGGCTTCCTGTGGTACAATTGCCTTCCTGCGCAGATATTCATGGGGGATACCGGTTCACTCCCGCTGGGCGGGCTTATCGGATACATCGCCGTTGTAACCCGTCACGAACTGACGCTGTTCATCGTCGGCGGCGTGTTCGTAATGGAAGTGGTCAGCGTTGTAATGCAGGTATTTTACTACAAGGCCACCGGCGGGCGCAGGATATGGCTTTGTACGCCTATCCACCACCATTTCCACCTGCTTGGATGGTCGGAATCCAAGGTGGTGGTGCGGTTCTGGCTGCTGAGTGCGCTGTTCGCCGCAGCGGCGCTGGCGACGCTGAAACTGAGATAATTTCCAAGGTCAATAAAGAGAGCGGAATTATAGGGATTTTAATCCTGCTGGAAGAAAAAGAAGAAAAAAAAGAAAGAGAGCGGGAT
>CAYUYD010000151.1:0-6735 GCA_964449105.1 uncultured Planctomycetaceae bacterium
GTGCCAAACATCTCGACTTCGGCCAGCCACTCGAGGGTTTTTTTCATCCGGGGTTCCTGCGAACTTTCACCCGCAGCCAGGAGGGCGTACGCGCACAGGGCCGTTACTCCGCCGTAATTGTCGCGTTGGCCCGGCTTACCGACTTCTTTCCAGTGCCCGTCAGCCCACTGCGACCAGAGATACGCCTTTGCCTTTTCGATGGCCTTTTCAACCGCCTGAGCGTCCCACTCATCCGCCTGCTGAGCGCCGGCGGAAGCAGTAATCAGCAAAAGTACCCCGGCCAAAACACATCCCGTAAGCAAACGTCTCATGTCCATCATCCCGACTCCTGTCTGCCGGATTGGCTACCGCTGCTACCCTGCGAAACGGTTCGCTCTGCGGTGCCCTCTCGGCTCACCCTGCCTGTCTGAAACTGTTTTATTGCATCTGTTTATTCGGCGGGCAGCGAGGCATCTTCCGGCGAGTTCTCATCATCGGTTACAACCCTCGCCAATGCCACCACCTTGTCTTCGGCCTTGAGATTTATCATCCGTACGCCCTGAGTCGCTCGCCCTATGGACCGTAGGTCGGACACGCCGATCCTGACGACCATGCCACCTTCGGTAATCAGGACCAGTTCGTCGTTGTCGCGGACGCTTTTGACGGCTACGACTTTACCGTTCCGTCCGCTGGTCCTAATATTGATAACACCCTTCCCGCCGCGCGACTGGACGCGATATTCCTCAAATTTCGTCCGCTTTCCGTGACCATGTTCGCAGACTGTCAACAACGATGCGGTCGGATCGACCACAGACATGCCGATCACCTCGTTGCCCTTGCGGAGTTTTATACCCCGAACGCCGCCGGCGGTTCGCCCCATCGGTCTGACGTTGGTTTCATTGAAGCGAATGGCCATGCCGTCGCGTGTGCACAGGATAATCTGATCGTCACCGCGAGTAACGGCGACGCCTATAACGGTATCGCCTTCGTCCAATCCGGTCGCCTGGATGCCGCCCTTTCGCGGGTTTCCATAAGCGGACAATATGGTTTTTTTGATCTGGCCCTTCATCGTGGCGGTAACGAGGTATTGATCGTCGAATTCCCGCACTGCAATGACGGCGCATATTCTCTCGTCCTTCTGCATATTGAGCAGATTAACGATGGCTCTGCCTTTGGACTGCCGGGTCATCGACGGTACGTCATAGACCTTCTGCCAGTACATCCGCCCGGTGTTGGTGAAGAAGAGCATGTAGTCGTGCGTGGAGGCGATGAAGAGTTGCTCGATGAAGTCGCCTTCCTTCTTGTCCGAGCCGATAACGCCTCGCCCGCCCCTGCCCTGTAGGCGATAGGTCGTCAACGGCATACGCTTGATGTAGCCGTCGTGGCTGAGCGTTACGACGACGTCCTCTTCGGCGATGAGGTCTTCAATGTCGAAATCGCCGACCTCGGCCATGATTTCTGTCCGGCGCGGATTGGAGTACTTGCTCTTCATCTCATAGATGTCTTCGCGGATGACATCCAGCAGGAGGCGCTCGTCGGCGAGAATGGCTTCGTACCCGGTAATCTCCTCGACCAGGGCGGAATAATCCTCTGCGAGTTTCTGGATTTCCAGTCCTGTCAGACGCTGCAACTGCATCGCCAAAATGGCGTCGACCTGGACGGCGGTAAGGTTCACGCCGTCTTTTTTCGACGCCTCTTTGACGAACGAATCAGGCAGGAGTTTGCGAACTGTCGCCTTTTCCGTAAGCCGGAACTTTTTGGCCATCAGCCGCTCTTTGGCGGTCGGAACGTCTGGACTTTTCTTGATAATGGCGATAATTTCGTCGATGTCGGCGACGGCCAGGATCAGCCCCTCCAACAGGTGCGCTCGCTGGCGCGCCCTGCGGAGCAGGAAAGTCGTCCGTCGTCGAATGACTTCCTTACGATGCTCCAGGAAGGCTACGAGCATCTGCCTGATGTCCAGCGTCCGCGGTGCGCGGTTGACCAGGGCGATGTTGATTATGCTGAAGGTGCTCTGGAGCGGCGTGTACCTGTAGAGTTGATTGATTACCAACTCCGGCTCCGCGCCTTTTTTCAATTCCACGACGATTCGCATTCCATCTCTGTCGGAGTGGTCGCTCAGGTCGGCGATATCGGGGATCCGCTCGTTTTTGACGTTATCGGCAATCCGCTCGACGATAGTGGTCTTGAGGACCTGGTATGGAATTTCGGTAATGATAATCTGTGTTTTCCCGCCGCGGACCTGCTCGGTGTGCATCCGTGCGCGGAGAGCAATTTGCCCCCTGCCGGTAGTGTAACCCTTGTGGATGCCGTCGCGTCCGCAGATTATCCCACCGGTGGGAAAATCAGGCCCCGGAATGATTTTCATCAGTTCGATGATGTCGGCTTCGGGATTGTCTATCAGGTGCACCAGAGCATCGCATATTTCGCCGAGGTTGTGCGGCGGGATGGAAGTGGCCATTCCGACAGCGATGCCCTGCGAGCCGTTAACGAGAAGGTTGGGAAACCTCGCTGGCAGAACGGTCGGCTCGGTACGGGTGTCGTCGTAATTGGCCTGCATATCGACGGTGTCGTACTGGATGTCGTCGAGCATCTCCATAGCCGGTGCGGTCATGCGGGCCTCGGTGTACCTCATCGCCGCGGGCGGGTCGCCGTCGATCGAGCCGAAGTTGCCCTGCGGCTCGACCAGTGGGCAGCGCATGCTCCATTCCTGCCCGAGCCTCACCAGCGTGGGATAGACCACGCCTTCGCCGTGCGGATGGTAGTTTCCGGAGGTGTCGCCTGCGATCTTTGCGCACTTTCGGTGCTTGCTGCGCGGGCCGAGGTGCAGGTCGTGCATCGCCATCAGCACGCGGCGTTGCGAAGGTTTAAGACCGTCGCGGACGTCCGGCAGGGCGCGGTCCATTATCGTGCTCATCGCGTAGGTCAGATAAGAATCGCGCATCTCCTCTTCAATGAGGAGTTCTTCAATCCGCTCGTTTTCGAATACCAGTTCAGGCGGCATTTCGGCGACCGCCGAAGCCGAATTATTATCAGCATCGTCGGGTGCCGCCGAAGTTGCTCTCACTTCGTCGGGCTCCGCCGGTGTCGATTCATGTTTCGTCACAAATGTACTCCTGTCAAAATCAGTGAAACCAGGGATTCTCAAGGCGTTCCCTCGCCTTGCTTTCGGATTCCCAAGGATATATTATCGCACCAAAATCAATGGATTGCAATCCACGGTTTATGCACCTTTTGTAACTATTTGCCCGCCGGTTCGGTTGCGGGCTGGGTTCCTGTTCGGAAGGGAAAACAGACATGGAATCGGCGACTCTTTGTGGTTCACTCTTCTAGACGCTCGTCCTGTTTTCCTGAGACACGCGGCGGGGTTCGGAGCGTCCCTGAAACATTTATCGGACGCCGCAGCCTGATCAGATATATCCGCCCCCACCCCTGCGAGATGACCGGTTCGGTTCGGGCCTCGACCAAGCCGAGGTCCTCCGGCTTCATTATTTCAATTTTCCCCCTGCCGGACTTGACAATCTTTGTCGCGCCAAGACTGACCAGCCCCTGATCGCAGGTAATCAGCCAGGGAACGTCGGAATGGTTCAGGGCGTCGGCGGTCCACATTTTCCTGTCGGGCGTACCGGCCGGTTCAGCCCACCGTCTGAAGCGGCCAAGATATAGTTCCACAGCCAGTTTGTGTGCACGGTGGACCGCAAATTCGTCCTTGCCGATCAGCGTCTTCGCTTTTCGGGCCAGCGTAACCATCTTCTGACCGTCGCGCGTCCGGGCGTGTCGGCTGAACATATGCCGGTCGATGAATATGACGCCCAGCATCCCCACCACGGCCAAGG
Organism: uncultured Planctomycetaceae bacterium; assembly: GCA_964449105.1. Classification (GTDB taxonomy): domain Bacteria; phylum Planctomycetota; class Phycisphaerae; order SM23-33; family SM23-33; genus JAUWNJ01. The sequence goes on from CAYUYD010000151.1 coordinate 3,816, forward strand.
CCGCTACCCGCCGCAGCCGCCACTGCAAAGACCATCGCACAGCCAGCGTCAGCACTACCGCACCCAAACCGATCAGGCCGCACAATACCCACCATGTGGGTGCCGGTACTGCCGAAGGCATCTTGATGTTCTTGGTGATGAATCTCGGCATGTGATCGTAGTAGAGGTAGATCAGCGGCAGCAGGATTAATACCGCGCCGATTATTACAGGCGCCGCGGCAAAAACGTGCCGTAAAATCTGCGTAAGCAGGCCCGCATTTCGTCCGCGTCGGCAAATTTCTTCAACGGCCCAGGCCCCCATCAGCGCAACGGCTGCATAGCATGGTAGCAGATAATCAGGCCTGAAGGCGTGCGTCAGCGAAAACGGAACGACCACGGCCAGCACCCAGCAGAGCGGCAGAAAGATCGGAGATTTCTGTGTAAACCATTTCCGAGGACCGGCAAGCAGCAGTGCTCCGACCATAAAGATCGACATCGGCAGCGCGTAGTAAAGCAGGTTGAATGCCGGACCGGTCGATCTGGAGTGCGGAGGGTTCTCGCCGGAGCCGGTGATGCGCTGAAAAACATCACGATCGAATACCCCCGCAAACTCCGAACCACCCTGAACGAACATGCTGATCCATATCGGCATCAGCACCACAACCATTGCCAGGATGCCCCAGACAAAATACGTCGCTTTGATTGCTTTTCGCCATCGGCGGAGCACGAGGCGGACAGTCAGGAATGTCTTTTTTACGAACCCATCAACCGCCCGCAGCGGCGCAAAGCCCGGCCCGACGGCGGTCGCCAGCGCCAACATCCCGCCGACGAGGATGAGGTTGGCTATGCCCCAGCCCTTGGAAATAGCGCCGAGGATCATCACCGCCCATAATCCAACCGCCCATTTCCATCGCTGCGGCCGCGGCGCGCGGTGAAACAACAGCCTGTCGGCGCACATCACCGCAAGCAGTATCCACAGTGACAGCAGCATGTCTGTTACGGCGACGTAGGTCATTTTGCCCATGTGCTGGGCAGTCGCCCACAGGCACGCCGCAAGCAGGCCCACGCGCCGGCCATACCAGCGCCGGCCAAGGAAATACACCAGTACGCCGAGGACGAAAGACGCCGCTACCGTCGGCAGGCGAAATGTGAAATCATTGTAGATGCCGGTGGCGATGAGCACCGGCGCATCCAGCCAGGCGTAAAGTTGCGGTTTAATCGCCAGGCCGCCCAACTGGTCCCTCGGCAGCATCCAGTTTCCGCCTTCAATGGAACCGACGACCGCCCCGATTTGCTGCAACTGGGCATAAGCGTAGGTGGTCGATGGCGCAGCAGCGGCAATGAAAATAACAACCGCCACGACCAGAAGCACAAGGATTACGTCCGGCACCGTCATGGTCCGTCCCGACGCCAAAGCCGATCCTGGTTTTAGATGGTTTAATTCCCGATTCATATGAAAGTCCGCAAGTATGGAAACAAAGATAGCGGGATTATAGGGATTACAGGATTACTGGATTTTTAAAATAACAAAAGAAAAGTCCCTGTAATCCTGCTCTCTTTCTTTTTTTTCTTCTTTTTCTTCCAGCAAGATTAAAATCCCTGTAATCCTGTAATCCCTATAATCCTGCTATATTGCCCGCATATCGCCGACGGTGTTCGTCTTTTCCCAATACTGTACAAATCTTTGTTGCAATCAGCTTACTTCCCGAACATGCGGCGCTTCTTCGGTTTGTTCATCTGATTGAAATGCTGCACCCGCTTATAGTGGGCCTGGACATTCTCAAAAAGCCCGCCGCTCTGGTCGCGGTAAATCCGGAGGATTTCGAAAAACTCCTTCTCGGCCTGCTGCCATTCCTCGGCCTTTTCCCGGAGGTAAGCGTTATCATACCTATTCTTGACCGTATCGGTGAGTTTGTCCAGGACTTCGCTATACATCCGGTCATGTTCCGGATCGTCGAAGTATCCTTTTCCATTGTAGGCCAAGGCTTCCTTGAACGCTGAAAGACAGTCGTAGAGATGATAGGAATCGCCGAGACCATATTGCTGATACAGACCGACGGCCTTTTTGAGTTCCTCCTCCTCGCGGAATTGATTGGGCGTTCGCCGGACTGGTGTTCGTATGGACTCGGCAATCTGGTCGCCGGTAAGTCTGGTCGGTTCAGGCCAAGGCTTGTCTTTCCCGCCCCTACGCGCTTCGAAGATAATTATGATTGCTATTATCGCAGACAGGTATATCCCTAGACTGACGACGATTTTTTTCCGGCGCGCCTTTTGCTCGGCTTCGAGGCGTTCGGAGGCGGACATCTCCGAAGGATGTTTCTGCCGGACCTCGGCCTTGCCCTGCTGCTCGTCTTCATCGGGAGATGACTCTGGTTCGGGAAGCGGCGGCGGCGGAGCGGAGTCGGCCTTTTCAGGCAGGGGTTTTCGCCCAAACGCGTCTTTGCCGGTCGCAATATACTCACGATACATTGCAAGGGCGGTGTCGGAATCATCCCCCGCGGCAACGAAGAGTATCTACGTGGTTCGGCCGACACCGATTAAGTCGCCGGTTTCCAGCAGGATGCGATTTCCGGATTTGTAACGCTTCCCGTTAATCCACGTTCCCCGCGCCGAGAGGTTTTCCAGGGTAGGTCCGGCCTGGAGGAGTTCGTACCGCGCCTGGTCGCGGGAGATGTACTCTTCACTGAACAGTACGTCGGCGCTCCCGCCGCGACCAAGCACGGCGGCTGGGCGAGACAGCACAACACGCTGGCCCGATTGCGGACCGGATACGAAGATTAATTCAGGATGTTCCCGACTCATGTTTAACGTTTTTTCAGCAGGGATTCAGGGGATACACGGGATAAGAATTTAGATAAAGAAAAAAAGAAAAAAGTCTTCATCCCTTGTATCCCCTTGTATGTTGAAAAAAGTCATGGTGAATGTTCCCATAGGTAGCGGC
>CAYUYD010000152.1:0-6733 GCA_964449105.1 uncultured Planctomycetaceae bacterium
TAAACTTTCCTAAACTTTCCCAATCTTTCCGAATCTTTCCGAATCGTTCCGAATCGTTCCGATTTGTTCCGATTGGTTCCGGCAGATTCATCCTTCGGACTCATCTGCCGGCTTGGGGCGAGCAGGCAGCAGGGCGTGCAACAAGTTGCACGCCCTACCTGCTATTTCGTCGCGGCGCCGGCGCGTCGTCGTGAACCGGGTCGGCGATGGGAGCGGTATTGGCCCCGGGGCTTTATCTCCGGCGCTGCGTCGGAGTAACCTTCCAGCCGGGTCGGCTGGGGCATTTTATCGCCGATGAGTTTCCGCACATCATTGACGAACCGGCTATCAGACGGGGTGGCGAAACTGGTCGCCAGGCCGCTGGCGTCCACGCGGGCAGTCCTTCCGATTCGATGCACGTAATCCTCCGCGTGATGCGGGAAGTCGTAGTTGATAACGTGCTCGATGCCGGTGACGTCCAGCCCGCGGGCTGCGATGTCCGTTGCGACGAGGATGTTGACATTCCCTTCGCGGAAGTCCGCCAGAGACCTGCCGCGATGGTTTTGTTCGAGGTCGCCGTGGATGCGTCCGGCCCGAAACCCACGCGCGTTGATTATGCGGGTGAGGCGATCGACGCCTCGCTTGGTCCGGACGAACACGAGCACTCGTCCCCGGCTCTTGCGCAGCAGTTTCAGCAGCAGGGGGCTTTTGGCGTTTTCCGCCAGTTCGAAAATCTCCTGTTTTGCGCGATGGGCCGGAGCGCACATTCCGATCTGGATGCGAACGGGGTCGTGCATGCTCTTGCGGGCGATGCGTTCAACGTCGTCGGGAAGCGTGGCTGTGAACATCATCGTCTGCCGCTTGCGTGGAAGCACCGCGAGTATCCGGCGGATCTGCGGGATGAAGCCCATGTCGTGCATCCGGTCGGCCTCGTCCACCACCAGGACCTCGACCTCCGTCAGCAGAACCCTTCCGCTTTCAATGTGGTCGATAAGCCTTCCCGGCGTAGCGACCAGAACGTTGGGCCAGGACCGCAGTGCCCCGTAGTCCTGTTCCATCGGCACGCCTCCGACGATGGTCGCGACGCGCAAGCCGCTGGTCGCGCCCAGTTCGTTGAACGCCGCGGTGATCTGGGCAGCCAGTTCGCGCGTGGGCGCAAGCACCAGTGCGCCTAACTCCATGCTGTTGGCAAGGCGCTGGATAATCGGGATGGCGAATGCAGCCGTCTTTCCCGTTCCCGTCTGCGCCAGGCCGATAATATCTTTGCCTTCAAGCGCAGGCGGAATACAGGCGGCCTGGATTGGCATAGGCCGCTCGAAACCGGCCTGACGAATGCTCTTCTGAATGGTTTCCGACAGTGGTAAGTCTATAAACTTAACATCATTCTGGTTAGACAAATTGACACCTTCTTACAGCCCACATAATTAATCAGCACAATCGCGGCGGGAGGTGCAGGATATGCGACTCCTCGTGGGTTGCCGCGCCGGGCAGTGGGGAAGCAGGACGGTCGCCTAAGGCGACCCGGTCCCTTCCCGTTTTTGCGCCCGACGTTCCCTCGGGCGCCCCAACTGCATCTGCGCTGCCGACCATGCCTGCGGAACCATCCGCCGACCTTGCCGGCAAAACGCCAACTGCTTCAGAAGACTCTCAGGTGGGGAAATCCTCTTCCAATCGAGGGCGAACACCGAAGATCTGGCAGTTGCACGATGCCTGAATCATTTACTTCCATTCAGTATATCGACCATCTGGGCAAAATGGAAGCAAAAACAATAAAAAAATTAACCACAAAGAGCACAAAGAAATATAAACAAATTTTTTCTTGGTGTTCTTTGTGTCCTTTGTGGTTAATTTCTTTTGGATGCCTCCCTGCCGGCGGGATTTTACGTCGCCGGCGAAGTCAATATGCGATAGGCCTCCTGCGAGGTTTTGCAGGCAAGCAGTCTTGAACGCACCGACTCTGTCAGCACCTGACTGACGGCCGCCATGAACTGGAGGTGCGGTGTCGATTTTTGCTTTGGAGAGAGCATGAGGACGAATATGTACGACGGCTGCCCGTCCACCGATCCCCAGTCCAGGCCTTTCTTTTTTTTAATTCCCACGGCACAAACCAGCCGGTCCACCGCGTCGGTTTTGGCGTGTGGAATTGCCACGCCGTTCTCCAGCCCAGTGGACATGCTTTGCTCACGGGCCAAAACGGCGTCTATTGCTTGCTTTCGGTCCTTAAGCAGACCTTTTCGGTACAGGAGGCCGATCATCTCGTCGATAACGTCGGTCTTCGTTATTCCGGAGAGTTTCGGTTTGATCAGATCAGGAGTCAGATATTTCCGAAGGATCGTAGCCTGCCCAACCGGCGTGCACTTGCCTTCTATATTGTTAGTGCGAATTGCTTGCATATCCAACGGCTGGGACAACCCGCTGATGGCTTGTTCGACCGACGCGGCGGCTTCCAGAACCGCCGTGTTGACGAGTGGAACATCCCTTATTTGGCAGCCGAACGCCAGCGAGGTTCCAACTCGCTGGAAATCTATGATGATGTCTTCCTTGCGGATCTGATACAGATGCTGCTCGTGACTGAGCCTATGCACGAAGAAACCGTCGGACTCGAACGCCGTCCAGAGTTTGCCGATGAAAAAGTCGGCCATTTCGACGGACGGCAGTTCGAACCGGACGGACGTGGTCTGTTCGTCCGACTTGGCAACCGGCCGACGAACCCCCTCGCGCGGGCTAAGGAAGGATAACACGAGCATCGGCGGAGCCGCCAAGGTGGTGATGACTGTCATAAGGATCGCTGCGGCGAATACCTCAGGGCTCAGAACGCCCGCCGCCAAGCCGACTCCGGCGATGATCAGCGCCACTTCTCCACGAGGGATCATTCCCATGCTGACCCTGACGGCCCCCCGAAGGTTGAAGTTCAAAAGAAGAGGTGGAATTCCACATCCTATGATTTTCGCCGCTATCGCACCGGCGGTGTACACCGCGCCGAAAAGCAGCACCGTTCCGGATCCCATCGCACGGAAGTCGATCAGCATTCCCATCACGCAGAAGAATACCGGTGTGAGAAACTGATAAATGGGATGAAGCCGCTCTCTGACGACATTGCTGATGTCCGTCTTCGAAAGAGACAGGCCCATGATGTATGCCCCGATGATCATTGCCAGACCGGCCTCCTCGAAGAGCGCCGACAGGATTAACGCCAGCCCAAGCGACATCAAAGCGATGGAAGATCGTTCGCCGAAAAGTTTGAGCAGGGTGCTGATTCGTCTGGAGGCGAGCAGTCCCAGGATTGTCGCCACCAGCCAGATACCGACCGCTCTGGCGGCGATAAGTCCTATGTGGCCCCAGTTAACCGTTCCGGTGGCTTTCGAAGCGGTAACCATGCCAACCACAATAGTGAATACGATGATTCCCAGGACGTCGTCGATTACCGCCCCGGAAAGGATCGTTACGCCTTCGGGGGAGTCCATCTTTCGCTTCTCGGACAGAATGCGGGCAGTGATGCCCACCGAGGTTGCTGTGGAAATCGCCCCCAGGAACAGGCACGCCGGAGCAAGGAACCCGAGCTGCTGCCCAAACAGCATTCGTGAAAACAACATGGTGGCCAGGTCGCCGAACAGGAACGATACGATCACTCCTCCCAGACCGACGGCCACGCCAGCCAGCGAATACTGTCGGAAAAGTTTTACATTCGTCTCCAGGCCTACTGTGAACAGCAAAACAATCGCCGCCACTGACGCTATGCCATAGAGCTCCGGACTGACCGGAAAACTCGCGCCAAGGGGAAACAGTCCCGGGGGAAAGCCCGGAAGGGCGATCTGTCCCAGGGCATAAGGTCCGATGACCATTCCCGCAGCCAACTCGCCCAGCACGCCCGGAAGTTTGATCTTCTCAAAAAGCAGCTTGCCCAATTTCGCCGCCAGCAGGATGAGACCCAACTGCATGACAAGAAACATCATTCGATGCGTCATGGTGATGGTCTCGGCCTGACCGGTCGAAGCCGCCAGGGGCGTCAATCCAAGAGATAAGATCGTGCAAACAAGCACTGTCCTCTCCATCTGAAGCCTGGTACTCGATTGATTCGGCGGCGGGAAAGATTATTGGTATGTCCGACGTACAGGCTTCCATCCTTCTGGGACTTCGGTATATAAACCACGAACATCATAACTGGGCCGTACTGGACTTGAACCAGTGACCTCCTGCGTGTCGAGCAGGCGCTCTAGCCAACTGAGCTAACGGCCCTGTGAAAGCGTCGTTAGTGTATGCCCGCAGCGGCGTTCTGTCAAGATTTGTCATTGTCCCCAAAAGCACGAAAGGGTAAATTAGCGGGACTTGTTTCATTACATGAAAAGGTTCAGGGCAATAACGGTAAGGTGATGAAGTGTTCAAGATAATCAGCAATGAGGAAGTCGGCCCGAATGTCTATCGCCTGGTAGTTTCGGCACCGCGAGTGGCCAAGGCCAGGAAGCCCGGGCAGTTCGTGATAGTTCGCAAGGCAGAGGGCGCCGAGCGAATCCCGCTGACGATAGCCGACGCCGACGCCCAGGCGGGGACTATAACGCTGTTCATCCAGGCAGTCGGCGCAAGCACGAAGCGAATAGTCGCGACGCCCGCCGGCGAATCGCTCCGCGACGTAGCCGGTCCGCTTGGTCTGCCGACGCACCTGAAAAAATGGGGCAACGTCGCCTGCATCGGCGGAGGGGTGGGAACGGCTGTGCTGTACCCGCTCGCCAAGGCCCTGGCCGAAGAAGGAAACAAGGTCTATACCGTCATCGGCGCTCGCAGCGCCGAGCATGTAATCCTGGCCGATGAACTGGCCGAGTTCTCCGAGAAGGTCTTCGTCGTTACCGAGGACGGAAGCAGCGGGCGCAAGGGGCTGGTTACCGTGGTCCTTGCCGACATGCTGGCGGGCAAACTCCCCAAACCCGCCGCCGTCTTCGCCGTCGGTCCCGTACCGATGATGGAGGCAATCGCCGAGATGACGCGCCCAGCGGAAATTCCCACCATCGTCAGCCTCAACGCCATAATGATCGACGGGACGGGCATGTGCGGCGGATGCAGGGTAAAAGTCGGCGGCGAGACGAAATTCACCTGCGTCGATGGTCCGGAGTTCGACGCCCACCAGGTCGATTTCGCCGGACTGCGAAACCGACTCGGAATGTATCGCAAACACGAAGCCGATGCCGATGAAAAATGCAAACTGGACCAGTACCTCGAGCAGAACAAGGAGGCCGGTGAATGACGACCTCCACGTCGAATAACGAACTGACCGCCAAGGAGCGGATGTCTATCGAGCGTGTCAAAATGCCCGAACAGGACGCCGCACAGCGAGCGGGTAACTTTCTCGAAGTCAACCTGAGTCTGTCCGAAGCGGCTGCCGTCCGCGAGGCCCGGCGATGCCTCCAGTGCAAAAATCGCCAGTGCGTCCGCGGCTGCCCGGTCGAGGTGGACATTCCGGAGTTCATCGCCAAGGTAGCCGAGGGCGATTTCGCCGCAGCGGCAGATATACTTTTCCGAACCAACGCGCTGCCGGCAGTCTGCGGGCGGGTCTGTCCGCAGGAGATTCAGTGCGAGGCCCAGTGCGTCCGCGGCGTCAAAGGCGAACCCGTCGCTGTCGGCCATCTGGAGCGATTCGTCGCCGATTGGGCAAGAGAGCACGCCTGCCTCGGCGAGACGACAAAGGCTGACGCCAGCGGATTCAAGGTTGCCGTTGTCGGGGCGGGTCCCGCCGGTCTGACGGCTGCCGGCGAACTGGCACGTATGGGGCATGAAGTTACCATCTTCGAGGCACTGCACGCGCCCGGCGGGGTGTTGCGATACGGTATTCCCGAATTCCGCCTGCCCGAAAGCGTCATCGACGCCGAAATCGCCCAGATAGAAAAACTCGGAGTGCGGATCGAGTGCGACGTCGTCGTCGGAAAGACGATTACGCTGGATGAGATCCGGCGGGAATTCGACGCCTGCTTCATCGCCAACGGAGCTGGGCTGCCGGTGTTCCTTAATGTCCCCGGCGAGGACCTCAATGCCTTATATTCTGCCAACGAGTTTCTCGTCCGCGTCAACCTTATGACGGCTTACAAGGACGGACCTGAGCGGACGCCGATAATCCGGGGCCGGCGGGTGGTGGTCGTCGGCGGGGGGAACACCGCAATGGACGCCGTGCGGACCGCCCGGCGCCTCGGAGCCGAGAAGGCCATGATTTTCTACCGTCGCACCGAAGCCGAGATGCCCGCCCGCGTGGAGGAAATCAGGCACGCGAAGGAAGAGGGCGTCGAGTTCCACCTGCTCGAAGCGCCGACGGAGATCCTCGGCGAAAATGGCTGGGTCCGCGCGATTCGAATGCAGAAGATGGAACTGGGCGAACCGGACAATTCGGGCCGGCGGCGCCCCGTGCCGGTCTCCGGCAGCGAACACGACATCGAGTGCGACGTTGTAATAGTAGCCGTCGGTATAAACGCCAATCCGCTGCTGACCGCCACCGAGCCGAAACTCAAGACCAACCGTTGGGGATACATCGAGGCGGACGAGTCAGGCCTGACCTCGATTCCGGGCGTCTTCGCCGGCGGGGACATTGTTCGCGGCTCTGCCACCGTCATTCTCGCCATGGGCGACGGAAAACTCGCCGCAGCGGGTATAGACGCTTTCCTGCGGAAGGATTCTGTGGCATGGTCGTCTCGCCCGTAACAGTGCGTGCCAGTCCGTACCAGTCTGTGCCGGTTCGTGCCGGTTCGTGCCGGTTCGTGCCAGTTCGTGCCGGTTC
>CAYUYD010000153.1:0-1807 GCA_964449105.1 uncultured Planctomycetaceae bacterium
CACGCTTCAGGACATCCTCATCCGCCAGAAGCGAATGACCGGAGCCGATACGCTCTGGATGCCCGGAACGGACCACGCCGGAATCGCCACCCAGACCGTCGTGGAAAAGCGCATCCTGGCCGAAGAGGGCAAACGCCGTACCGACTTCGCGCGAGACGAGTTCGTCGCTCGAATCCAGGCATGGAAGGATGAATACGAAGCGCAGATTATCGCTCAACTCAAGGCAATGGGCTGCTCGTGCGACTGGGACCGGACAAGATTCACAATGGATGAAGTTTGCACCCGTGCAGTGCGGGAGGCGTTCTTCAGACTTTTCGCCGACGGGCTGATTTATCGTGGAAAGCGGCTGGTCAACTGGGACCCCGCCACGCAGACCGTCCTCGCCGACGACGAGGTCGAACACGAAACCGTCCAGGGACATTTCTGGTATATGAAATATCCCCTGGCCGAGCCGGTGGAAATTGAGGGTAAAACTGTTGAGCACCTTACCATCGCCACTACCCGGCCTGAGACGATGCTCGGCGACACCGCCGTCGCGATGAACCCATCCGACCCGCGAGCGAAATACCTGCTCGGCAAGATGGTCCGCCTGCCGCTGGTCGGGCGGGAAATCCCCATCATCGCCGATGAACACGTCGTCCTGTCCGACCCGGAAAGCGACGACGAGAAGGCCAGGTTCTCCACCGGTTACTTAAAAGTTACACCCGCCCACGACCCGGACGACTGGCAGATAGGTCAGCGCCACGACCTGCCGATTATCAACGTCCTGGCCCCGGATGGAACCATCAGCGACAAGTTCGGCTGGGATGATGCAGCCGGCAGCGACGCAGAGCAACTGCTCGGGATGGACCGTTTCGAGGCCCGCGAAGCCATCGTCGAGTGGTTCCGAACCGAAAACCTGCTCGAAGACGTCCGCGAATACACGCATGAAGTCGGCCACAGCTACCGCTCGCACGTTCCCATCGAGCCGTACCTGTCAGACCAATGGTACATCGCGGTTAAAAAGCAAATCCCGTCAATGCCCGACGCCGGAATAATCGAAGGGACTGACATTCCCGTCAATTCACTCGCAGGCCTGGCGCTGAAACCAGTGCTCGAAGGCAGGGTTAAATTCACACCGGAGCGGTACGCGAAGACTTACCGGGATTGGCTGGAGAACCTCCGCGACTGGCCAATCTCGCGGCAACTCTGGTGGGGACATCAGATTCCGATATGGTCGCGCGACGTAGAACTGCCCGCTGACGTGGAACCGCTTACCGAGGGCTACGACCCGGATGCCCAAACTGTCGCGGCCCTCGACCTCGCCGTCGATGGAGACTTTGACGAAGACTTCCGGAAGTTCCCCGACGTCCGCTACGTCATCACCTGCGAAGACCACCCTGAAAAGGAAGGCTGGATCCGCACCTACATCTGCACGAATCACGACGATCCTGACTGCATGGCTTGGTTGGAAAAATCAGGCTGGAAGCGTGATCCAGATGTATTGGACACTTGGTTCTCATCTGCCCTCTGGCCTATTTCGACTATGGGCTGGCCTGAAGAGACAGAACTGCTGAAGACGTTCTATCCGACCGACCTTCTCTGTACCGCCCGCGAGATTATTACGCTCTGGGTCAGCAGGATGGTGATGTTCGGGCAGTATTTCCGGGGCGATATCCCGTTTTCGCAGGTCTATATCCACGCGATGATTCAGGACGGTTCGGGGCGAAAAATGTCCAAGAGTCTCGGAAACGGCATCGACCCGCTTGACATCATCGCTTCGCATGGAGCCGACGCGATGCGCTTCACGCTGGCGAGCATGACCACC
>CAYUYD010000153.1:1817-5040 GCA_964449105.1 uncultured Planctomycetaceae bacterium
AGGACGTCCGCATGCCGGTTGCTGAAATGACACTGCCCGACGGACGGGTGGCGAACACCTCGCCCAAATTCGACATCGGGCGGAACTTCTGCAACAAACTGTGGAACGCTTCGCGGTTCGCAATGATGAACCTCGAAGCCATGCCGGCATGGAGCGAAATTCACCCGCGCGAAAACCTTTCGGACCGTTGGATTCTCAGCCGCGTCAGCGCCACTGTCCGCGACGCGACGGCGGCTCTCGATGCCTTCCGCTTCAACGACCTTGCCGACGTGCTCTATCACTTCATGTGGAACGATTTCTGCGACTGGTACCTCGAAATCGCCAAGGTTCGCATCAATGCCGGCGAGGCTTCCGCTAAAGCAGTCCTCGCCCACTGCCTCGACGTTCTGCTTCGCCTGCTGCACCCGGTTGTCCCGTTCATCACCGAGCAGATATGGTCGCAATTGAACGAGGTCGCCCCGAACCGCGGGCCTGGCGATTCGCCCGCTGAAGAGATGCTGATCATCGCCCGCTGGCCCATGTCCGATGCCGCCATGATCGACCCATCCGCCGAGGAGGACTTCGAACTCTATCGCGAAGCCATCCGCGGCGTTCGGAACCTGCGGGCGGAGCACAACGTCCCGCCTAAACAGCCTGTTACGATCTCATTCGACCCGAACAGTAAGGCCGGCAAGGTCGTCATGGACAACCGCGAACTGTTCGTCCGTCAGATTACCGGCGAGACAGTCGATGCCTCTGAAACAGTCGCCGACAGGGGCGATGCGGGCACCTTCACCGTAGGCGGCACGCCTTTTCACGTCTTAGGCATTATTGACGTAGAAGCCGAGCGGGCCCGCCTGACCAAACAGTCCCAGACGATTCAGAACGGCATCACGGGCGTCGAAAAGAAACTCGCCAACGAGAAATTCCTCGCCAATGCCCCCGCCGAGGTCGTCGGGCGCGAGCGGGAACGCCTGGCGACAATGAAGAAAGACCTCGAAGCCGTTACCGAGTCGCTGGAATCACTGTAATTGGGTAGCACGGGCGTCTCGCCCGTGAATCCACGGGCGAGATGCCCGTGCTACGGCGTGTATTTCTACTGAGTTTCCTTCCGCAGGGCCTCTATCTGCTCCCGCACGTCGCGGTAATTGTAATCCATCTGTGCAACCCGGGAGAAGTGGTCCATCGCCTTGACTTTTTCGCCCATTGCATTGAGCGCTTCGGCGAGGTTGTAGTGGAGTTCCTTGGCCCGGACTTCAGGCGGTTCGGACTCCAGTGCCTTCTGGAAGGTTTCGACGGCTTCACGATGCCAACCCTTCTTTTCAAAGGCTTGGCCAAGACATGTCAGGGCTGCGATTCGCCTCTTGGGGTCTCGCTGGGCCTGCTGGAGCGAGGCTATGGCGTCGTCTATCCGCCCGACGGTCAGCAGCCGTCGGCCCAGTTCGTATTTCACGGACAGGTCCGTCGGGTAGTTCTTCGCCCGTTCGGCGTACACCTCCAGTTCGAATTCCAGCAGTTCGCGAGCCAGTTGTATCGCCTCATCCTCCCTGCCTGCGGTCTTGAGTGTATTGTACCGCCGGCGCATCTGGCGTATCCGCACATCGTCGGTGCGGACCTTGTAGCGGTACTCGCCGAAGTCCGCATAGGCCTTTTTGAGAATGTCGATCGCCTCGTTCTCGTAGCCTTCCTCTTCGATCTTCAGCAGTGCTTCGGACAGGGCGTTGATATTAATGGCTTCTTCGGGCGATGCCTCGTATTTGGCGCGGGCCTTTTTTATTTCCTGCTCCAGGAAATCCTGACTCTGGGCCAGGTGGTCCTGCTGCGACAGCGCCTTTTGTTTATCCAGGTCGCGGACGCTTTCGGTGAACGAACCTTCCGTGCCATACTTACCCTCTTTGATAGTCCCCCTGGCCGAAAGGTCCTTGGCCATCTCCTGAAGCTCTGAGTTGTTCGGGTCATATTGCATCGCCATGTCGCACGCGGCAAGGGCCGATGCATACTCCTCCACTTCGGCGAAGGCCTCGAAAATCATCTTAAGGATGCGATTGTCGGGTCGTTTGGCCTGTCTCATTGCCTCGAAAATGATGTGTCCTATCCACTTGACCACGTCGGGCTGGTCAATTTTGCGGGCTGCTTTCAGCACCGCAATCATATAGGAGACGTTTCCCGGATCCTTGGCCAGGAGGAACTCCGTCTTGACAAGGGCGTCAATCGGCTCTTTTCCTCCTTTGTACTTCATCGCCTCCATGAACCCCGCCGGTTTCCCGCCCTGAATCTTGCGCTTCAGCGACACGTCTCGCATTGGGCCGTGACCGCGCTCAATGTTGCCCGGCTCCCGGCGGACGCCTTCAAGGTACATCTGGATGGCGAAGTCCCAGTTTCCGGTTTCCGCTACCTGGTCGCCGCGATCAAAAAATGCCTTACCTTTGCCGGCAGCATTGTCATCAGTGGAGGCTTGTTTGTCCTGTGTATCTGCCATTTGATTCAGTTTTCCTGTCGTTTGTGAGTCTGTACGGAGATATTCTAGCCCAATCCCGCCGAATGAGCAAGACCGACGGGATTCAAACCGACTACAAGTTTATTCTATCATATTCGGAGGTTCACGGGAAACAGCATCAGACAGCGCATTGGCGACTGTCAGGAATTCCTGCGGGCTGACCTGTTCGGGGCGGACGGACGGGTCGATACCAACTTCGGAAAGGGCTGAAAGAAAGCGTTCCGGCGGAAACGGCGGGGGCTTTTGTTTCACCACAGCGGAGATCATCTTCCGGCGATGGCCGAAAGTCGCCGACAGTACCGCCGAAAGGACGTCCACATCCAGAAGCCTCCCCGCCAAATTCACGTCGAAATCCAAACGAATCATCCGGGAGTCAACCTTAGGCCTGGGCCAGAACGCCTCCGGGGGCGCCGCCCGACCCGTTTCGGTGCGGCTAAGCAGTGCGGTTATGACGCTGACCGGTCCATACACCTTGCTGCCGGGCCCGGAAGTGAGACGATCCGCCAACTCCTGCTGGATGGTAAAGGTCAGCCGACTGAAACAAACCGGACGTTGACCGGTACTGCGATTCGCTCGCCAGGAAAGGATCAGGCAATTCATAATCAAAGGCACGGCGATGTTGTAAGGCAGGTTGGCGACCAGATGGACCTTTCCGGCCCCGCTCAAGGCATCGAGCACCGCCGGGGCGATTTTATGCTTACCTGCCAGGACGCTGCGGTTGAGTATCACCAGGTTTTTCGCCTGTCC
>CAYUYD010000153.1:5050-6690 GCA_964449105.1 uncultured Planctomycetaceae bacterium
AATCTCCGCCAGCGACCTGTCAACCTCGACAGCCACCACGCAGCCGGCGCGGGCGATAAGTTCCTCGGTCAGTGAACCGGTGGCGGGGCCGACCTCAAGGACGGTCTCGCCGCCCTGAAGGTCCGCCAGTTCAAGCAGTTTGCCCATCAGTTTGGCGTCGATGAGGAAGTTCTGCCCGAGACTCCTGCGTGGTCGCCGTCCGGCGGCGGAAAGAATCTCACGAATTTCCGAGAGCGTTTGCATAGGTCAATCCGTACAGATTACTATAAAGAAAACAGAACCACAAAGAGCACAAAGAACACCAAGAACAGAAAAATTGAAAGTTTTTTTTCTTTGTGCTCTTTGTGTCCTTTGTGGTTCATTCTGTTTGGTGACCGAGATGATTCATCATCGTTGGGACATCGCGCCGCGCCGAGCGATTGCGCTTCAGCATAAATTGGCGTCGCGTGTGCGTATCGAGTTTATTTCCGGGCCTGTGCTGACCATAGCGGGGACGGACTGCGCCTTCACCGACGACGGGACGGGGATAGTGGCCGCTGCCGTTCTATGTAAAGCGGGAACCCTGGAGGTCATTGCATCGGTCCACGTGGCGCAGCCTTGCCGTTTCCCCTATGTGCCGGGTTTATTGAGTTTCCGCGAGGCCCCCGCCGTTATCGCCGCTGTCAATCGCCTTCCACGCCGGCCTGACCTTCTGATGTGCGATGGTCAGGGTCTGGCGCATCCCCGCCGGCTTGGACTTGCCTGTCACGTCGGCCTGTGGCTGGATCTGCCGACGATAGGTCTGGCCAAGAGCCGCCTCTGCGGTAAGCACAGACCTATAGGTAAAAACCGCGGCTGTTGTGTGCAGCTGCGGGACAAGACAGAGGTTGTCGGGGCGGTCCTGCGGACGCGAACCAACGTCAAGCCGCTTTACGTCTCCGTCGGGCATCGCGCGACGCTGGACGACGCCGTCTGCTGGACGTTGCGCTGCGCGAAAAAATTCCGCCTGGCAGAACCGGTCCGACAAGCCCACCTGCTTGTAACGTCCCTCGCGCGGGCATGTCGGTAAGGCTGAAGAAACAGCAGGGATAAGAGAATATCGAATTGTGTGGTTTTCCGGTGCGGATTGCCTTGCAGGAACGCCGGAAGGTCCATAGAATCCCGTGGAATGGCGGGAACGCATCGAAACGTTGCTCTGGTTTATGGGGTATTTGCGGTGGTTTTATCGGCCGGCTGCGGGGGGCCTGACGATCTCGCCTCCGGTCTTCAGAGCGAACTGGCGTCGGAGCGAGCGGAAGCCTGCATCCGGGCGGGCCAGTCGCGCGACAAGTCCGTCCTCCCGCTGCTGGTCGAGCGGCTGGAAGATACGGACGCCGACGTTCGCCTTTTTGCGATCGGCGCTTTGAAGAAAATCGCCGGTATAGACCTTGAATACCGCTATTACGCCCCTCCGGCTGATCGTGCCGAAGCGGTGCTGCGATGGCGAAAATGGCTCCGGCAACGCCGGGAGGAAACCAGTGGAGGCTGAGTATAAACCCGTGCCGGAGTTTCCCGACTCCCCGATTAAACTATCCATCGCCTCGACGCCGGCGCACCTGCCGGTGGTCAGGTCGGCAGTGGAAAGCGTATGCAAACTGATGGGCTTCGACGAGACTGCCCGC
>CAYUYD010000154.1:0-6612 GCA_964449105.1 uncultured Planctomycetaceae bacterium
CCGGCGATTGCCTTTTTGATGCCCATCAGCAGCGGGCTGGCGACGGCGATTGAAGAGTAGGTTCCGACGACGATTCCCATCATCAGGGCGTATGTGAATGCGTGGATTCCCGCTCCGCCCCAGATGTACATGACTACCACGGCAATGAGCGTGGTCGTGGTCGTCAGCAGCGTTCGGCTGATGGTCTGGTTTATCGAGTGGTTGATAATCGGCACATCCACGCCGGCGAGTTTTCCGCGGTTCTCGCGGATACGGTCGAAGACGACGATGGTGTCGTTGACGGAATACCCGATAATCGTCAGGAACGCCGCGACGACGACCATGTCTATCTTGAACGGCTGGACCAGCAGGAATTGTCCCACCACGTTATTACTGATGAAGGCAGCCAGGGCCACCAGCCCAACGGCAATGACGGTGTCATGGACCAGGCAGATTACCGCAGCCAGTCCCCAGCGCGCCGATCCGAACCGCAGCCAGAGGTACACGACAATCGCCATCCAACTCAAAACGAATGCAATAATCGCCAGTTGCGAAGCCCTTCCAGCGACGGAGGGGTCGAATTTCGAGACCGATTCGAGCGATTCGGCGCGGTCCAGCGACGCGGTCAACAGGTTCAGTTCGCCTGTGGCAAAGCTCTTCCATTCTTCCTGCCTGCCGACGTAATCGGCGTTGGGATTCATCGCCAGTACAGCCAGTGTGGAGAAACCCTCGGCGGTCGGATCGGCCTTCAGACCGACGACGGCGGTGCGGTTGAACTGATAATCGGCGAAATCCGATTGCAGACGCATCGTCTGGATTCTCTCGGACAGGGCGTCCTCGGTCAGGGCAGGGCTTACATTTTGCACTACGAACATTACCCCGCCGATGGAGTCGATGAATTTGGCTTGCATTGCAGGCGAGACGCTTTTGGCCAGTTCCGCCGATATGTACGTAATTCCCTTATCCTCGCTCTTCATCTCCAGGTTCAGTCCGGGGACATAACCGGCCTGGGCGAGTTCATATTTCACACTGGCCCGCACGTTCAGGGCGGAGGCCAAGGCGCCTTCGACCACTTCCCGCAGCAGGTCCACGTCGGCCACCGTTGTGGAGACCTGATACGACAGCTCCGGCAGGTCCGAGACGAGTTCCTCGCGGGTAACGTTACCGTCTTTGTCGGCATCCAGGGTATCGAAGAATTCCTTCGCGCCCCTGCCTGCGGACCATTCGGCAAGGCTGATTTGCTTGTTACCGTTGGTATCGAACTTTTCGAGGTATTTGGACACCTTATTGGGATTCAAGAGCGTCTCGACCTTGACGGTTTCAGCCAGTTTTTTCAGTGCTTCGGTTTTTCCGGCGTTTTTGGGGTCTTCCGCCAGTCGGAGCGCCTTGTCCTTCAAAGCCGCCTCGATTTGCTGCCGTTGCGGTAATACGTTTTTACCGCTCGGGTCCGAGATCATCGCGCCGGGATTGAAGGAGAACACCGTCTGCGTTCCGCTGCTGAATTCGATGCCCAGTATGTCCGTTCCCTGCGACGCCAGAGCGCCGATACCGGCAATAATCAGCAGGATCGAGGCGGCCCAGAAGATATTCCGCTTACCGAGCCAGTTAATCTTCGGGACGCCGATGAACGACGCCATGCGCAGATGTTTCTTTATCCACCCCAACTCCAGCAGCAACTGGAATATCCAGCGGGTTACCAGCATGGCGGTGAACAGGCTTATCGTTACGCCCAGGCCCAGGGTGATGGCAAATCCGACGATCTCCTCCGAGCCGACCCATCCGAGGATTACGCAGATCAGAAGCGTGGTGATGTTGCCGTCGATAATGGCGCTTGCGGCGCTGGAGTATGCGTTGCGGATTGCAATGCGCATGGACTGGGTCTTTTGCTGCTCTTCTCGCAATCGCTCGAATATCAGCACGTTGGCATCGACGGCCATACCCATGGTGAGGATGACGCCTGCGATTCCCGGCATGGTAAAGACCGCCTCGATGAAACTCATCGCTCCTAAAAGCAGCACGAGGTTCAGCACCAGCGCGAAGTCGGCGATGAGGCCTGGAAGTCGATAATAGGCCGCCATGAACACCACGATACCGATAAGCGCCCAGACGGCCGCCCGGAAGCCGGCGTCGCGGTTGTCCTTACCCATGCTTGGGGCGACGGTTTTGATGCTGACGGGGTTTTCGTTGACCTGACCGGCCAGAGCGCCTGCCTCGAGTATGCGGACCAGTTCGTTAACTTCCTTGATGGTGAATTCGCCCGAGATTATGCCTTTGTCGTAGATTGTCGATCTGATGACCGGCGCCGAATACACCTCATTGTCCAGCAGGATGGCCATGAAGTGGCCCTGGTGCGCTCCGGTCAGCAGGCCCATGAGTTTGGCGCCTCGCGCATCCAGGTTGAACCCCACCGCCGGCTGGCCCATATCATCGCGGTCCGGACGGGCCGACAGTGACCATGTTTTCCCGGTCGGATTGCGCAGCATCGTGTATCCGTCCCGGTTGTACAGCAGGATGTATTTTTTTCCGGCGTACTCGCCGACGACCACGTTCGTCGAGAGACTTTTGCTCTTACCGTAAAGCGGGAACCACTGGAGCTCGTCATTCCGGCTTCGCCCGACCAGAGGTCCGTTCTCGGTCAACTGCTCCGTGTACGTTTCGTATTGCTGTTCGGTCAGCGACAACATTTTTTCGTCGGTCGCTCCCGGCAGCGGCATCGTCGGCGCGATGCGGAACTCCAGCACACCCGCCCGTGCGACCATTCGCCTCAGGTCGGCCGGATCGTCCAGACCGGTGCGTTTCTCCGCCCAATCGACATAACCCGACACCACCTTGTCAATCTCCGCCCGACGGGCCTGATAACGCTCATGAAACTGCTTCAACTGCTCGTCGTACTTGTCGCTGCGCTCTTTAAGCTCCTCCTTCGGAAGGATATTTACCTCGCGCTGCGGCACGTACAATTGCATTATCTGTCCGAGGTATTCGGTGTTGACGTTGGTTTTGAGCAGGTCGTGAAAGGCTGTATTATGTTCGCTCCTGGCGTCTTCGAGGTCGGCGCGGGCTTTTTTGAGGGTCTCGGCCTTGATGGTACCGGGCGAATCGCGTCCGATGCGGATGAGTTTTTCAAGTGCTTTGCCGGCAAGGAGTTCGGCGTCGCTGGTCCGGACCACTTCCTGTAAGGCGGAAATCCGTTCGGCGTCGCCGCCGGCGATACGCTCGATGGCGGCGGCGCGGGCCTGGGCGTCAAGCGAAATGACCCGCCGGATCTCGCTGCGCTGAATGTTGCTGTTCTGTAGTTTTTCCAGGGCATCCAGATATATTTGCTTTGCCCGGCGAGACTCATCCGTCCCCAGAGGCATGCGAACCTCGAACCGGTTAGGTCCGACCTGGCGCCATTCCAGGCTGCGAGTTCCGCTCGGATCAATTCGCTTCTTCAGTCTGGTGATTACCCTCTCAACCAGGTCGGGGGTTTTCGTGCCTGCGGTGAGGACCTCGAAGGTCAGTATGTGTCCACCCTTCAGGTCGATGCCCTGGCGCAGTTCTTTCGCCCAGACAGAGTAAATACTCAACGCCGCCAACAGGGCGACGAAAGCGAATTTCAAACCGAGATTCTTTGATTGCATAATAACCTCAATACAGGGACTAGGGACTAGGGACTAGAGTCCTGGTATTTAGGATTTTCCGGACCCTTCGTCGCGATCTCCGTCCTTTCCGGCGTCGCCGACACTGCGAATCGCCGAGCGGAGAAACTTCATCCGCACGTTGGACGACTCGTCAACCTTAACGACGACGTCCTTGTCCTTGACCTCGACGACCGTTCCGATTATCCCGCCGATGGAAGTAACCTTATCGCCTTTTTTGAGGGCCGACAGCATCTCTCTGTGCCGATGCTGTTCCTTTCTGCGCCCTCTGCCCATCCACCACCACAGCAGCGCCATGACGGCCACCATCACGATAAGAACTTTCGGGCTACCGAACAACCCGCCGTCGGGCTGCTTCGTAACCTCGCCGGGCTGTGTCGTAATCTTGCCGTCCGGGTCGGCCTTTTTTTCGACCTCGCGGGCATCATCTTTTTTGACAACGACCGGGGCGCCTTCATCCGGTTTGGTTGCCTGGGCCCAAGCCGATTGCCCCACTGAAAACATCGCCACTGCCGCCAACACTACAGATACATGCCAAATACGCATCGGTTCCATTCCTTTCAATAATTACCCATTACCCCCGCTTGCAGCCTATAAAAGCGGGTTGCGTATTCTGATAGACTTACCGCCTACAGTCAACATCAAAACGCTGGTGGCACAGGTTTTCAACCTGTGCGCCGAACATCCGGTGAAGCAGCACAGGTTGAAAACCTGTGCCACCAACATACGAATACATCCTTTCTATCCACTGTTTCGACCGCGCCGCCAACTGCCCATCGGCGATTGCGAGTCGAATCTCGGACATCAACTGCGAGAAAAACGTCAGGTTGTGTATCGTTACCAGAGTGGCTGCAAGCATCTCGCCGGCCTGAAAATAATGGCGAAGGACCGCCCGTGAGAAGTTCCGGCAGGTGTAGCAGGTACATTCCTCATCCAGTGGGCGGGTATCGCCGGCGAAGGTGGCGTTTCGGAGTTTGACCCGTCCGCTCCACGTGAATGCCTGGGCGTTTCGCCCGTTCCGCGTCGGAAGAACGCAGTCGAACATGTCTATCCCGCACGCAACGGCTGCGATTATGTCCCTCGGCTCGCCGACGCCCATCAGGTAGCGGGGCTTGTCGGGGGGAAACTGCTCGTCGATATGCTCAAGGACGGCCTTCATCTTCTCGTGCCCCTCGCCGACACTCAAGCCCCCGACGGCATAACCGGGCAAGTCCAATTCGACCAGCGCCTCTGCGCTGCGGCGACGCAGGTCCGCGAAGATTCCGCCCTGCTGAATCCCGAAAAGGTTTTGCCGACCGGGCATTTCGCGGCGTTCCCACGCCGACTTGCATCGCCCGGCCCATTCAGCGCTTCGCCTGACAGCCTCGGCGACTTGTTCCTTCGGCGCATCGGCCGGCGGACATTCATCCAGTTGCATTACGATGTCAGCGCCCAATTTGGCCTGAACGTCCATACAGGTTTCCGGCGTCAGTTCCACTGTGTCGCCGTTGATGTGGGATTGAAAGACGACGCCTTCGTCGGAGACCTTCCGCAATGCCGGAAGCGAAAAGACCTGGTATCCGCCGCTGTCGGTCAGAATCGGTCCGTCCCACGCCATCATTTTATGCAGGCCGCCCATCTCGGCTACGGCGTCTGCGCCGGGGCGGAGCATAAGGTGATATGCGTTGGCGAGGACCATCTGCACGCCGGCGGAGCGGAGTTGGTCGGGCGTAACGCCCTTGACGGCTCCGCATGTCCCGCACGGCATAAACACCGGAGTAGCGACCTGCCCGGACTTCGGCGAGCTCAACCGAGCCGGGTCGATGCGAAGAACGCCCGCCCGTGCCTTTCCGTCGGTCTTATCTATCTGAAAGGCGAATGTCGAATCCGTTGACGGCATAAATAATAGAATAACAAGGAATGAACCCCTCGGCCAATCAGGGTTGTCGGGCTTCTAAGCGGAACGTTGCCCCTTGATGCCCAGCATTTGCCCGGCAAGATCGGGTTTCTGGTCGAGAAGCCGTAAAAACCGAAGCGCACAACCGGACGGTTTGGACCGACCTTGTTCCCAGGCGTGAATTGTTTGAGGAGCAGCGTTTATCAGCCGGGCGAATACGCCCTGGCTCATGCGTAATTTCTTCTTTCGTAAGGCGATGATCTGCTTCGACGTCATCGATCGGGGCGGATCGGGCAGCCGCACCGTGCGAGTCTCCAGAGTGATCTGCCCCCGCGAGTGGGCAATCGCCTGTTCCAGCCCGAATTCGAGATTTTCAAAAGTCGTTTTCTTTGACATCATTAACTCCCGTGTATCTTGTCTAATTGTCGTTTGAGATGCCCGATGACTTTCAGCTCTTCCCGGCTGAAATCAACCCGCTCGCCCTTGCCCAGAGCAGAAAGAAGGTACGTTACACCGAACCTGGGATAATCGGCGAACAGAACACGAACGCCGCCTCGTTTTCCGCGGCCTGCGGCGCCGCAGCGTATCTTCTTTACTCCGCCGGTACCCGATACTATCGCGCCATAACCCTGCATTATCTGCTTTTCCATCTCGCGGGTTTGTTCATCCGAAACACCATTGGCCTTGAACGCCTGCCTGACCTGACTGCTCTCGATGAACTCGCGTTTCATTGCCAATTCCTTGCTGTACTAATTATTAGTATAGCACAAATCAGGAAACAAACAAGAAAATTTATAAAAATATCCAGCGAAACGCCACGGCCGTTTCAAGAGGACGTGGGAATTCGCCAATGGCATACCTGCTCCCTTATGGTCGCAGATCGTAATTAATCCGCAATCTGCAATTATTAGATCTTTGCCACCGGCGTAACCTTTCCGGTTTTTACGGATTTTTCCATGGCCTCAAGTATCGCCACCGGCGCAAGAATTCGTTTGTGGTCCAGCGGTTCTTTTCCGGTCTTAAACATCCTGCAAAAGGTGCGGACGCTGGTCAGGTAGGGATTGGCATCGGGGGTCATCTTCTCGGCCACCGGACCGGTGTCATTGACGGCCAAAATTT
>CAYUYD010000155.1:0-6574 GCA_964449105.1 uncultured Planctomycetaceae bacterium
ATACTCGACTTTCCTGTTGTGTCAAGGGGGAAAATGAGAAATTTCACGATTTTTTTTCAAGGAGGTATGAGGCAAGTTGAGAGTTACCCCGATAATTAAGTTTCTGTAACCGCCTGCTTTTACTGATAGTTATATATAATGACCAATGACTAATGTCTAATGACCAAAGAATGACCAATGACTAATGCCTAAAATCGTCCTGCCGCCGCCATCCGCCATGGCGGACCAACATTCCGCAGGATCCTGTGGACTTGTCGTTGGACATTAGTCATTAGACATTATTTAGGCATTGGTCATTAGACATTAGACATTATAGTGAACTCTGCGTCCTCTGTGGATAATGAAAAATGCGGGCTATCCCCGTTACCGCCACGGTTATCAGCGCGGCGTTTGTGGCCACGATAAGGCCGACTTCGTGCGATTCGTGTAATCCGTGGACTACTACTTCTGCTGTTTCTGTATCTTCGCCCATGTGTCTTTCAGCGTTACCGTGCGGTTGAAGACGAGTTTTCCCTCGGCTGAATCAGGATCGACGCAGAAGTAGCCCAGTCTTTCGAACTGGTATCGGCTGCCTGGTGCGGCATCGGCGAGGGATGGTTCGACGCGGCAGCCGGTCAGAACTTCCAGCGAATCGGGGTTCAGATTGCTTTTCCAGTCGGCGCTGTCGGCTGAATCGGCGGGATTTTCTTCCTTCAATAGATAATCATATAGCCGCACCTCCGCCGGGATGGAATGTTCGGCGGAGACCCAATGAAGCGTGGCCTTGACTTTGCGCCCGTCGGGCGAATCGCCGCCGCGGGTGGCGGGGTCGTAGGTGCAGTGCAGTTCGACTACCTCGCCGGCCCGGTCCTTCACCACGTCCGTGCACATGATGAAATAGGCATATCGCAGGCGGACCTCCCGCCCCGGCGACAGGCGGAAGAATTTTTTCGGCGGCTCGGCCATGAAATCCTCCCGCTCGATGTATAAGACCTTTGAGAACGGGACTTTTCGCATCCCGGCGGCGGGGTCTTCGGGATTATTTATCGCGTCGAGTTGCTCGACCTGCCCGTCGGGGTAGTTGTCGATCACCACCCGCAGCGGGCGCAGGACGCCCATCACGCGCGGGCTGCGCTTGTTCAGGTCTTCCCGCAGGCAGTGCTCCAGCAGCGCGATATCGACCGTGCTGTTGAACTTGGCTACGCCGATGCGCCGGCAGAAACTGCGTATTGATTCGGGCGTGTATCCCCGCCGCCGCAGGCCTGAGATTGTCGGCAGACGCGGGTCGTCCCATCCGCCGACGTAGCCGCCCTCGACCAGTTCCAGCAGTTTCCGCTTGCTCATCACGGTATGCGTGAGGTTCAGGCGGGCGAACTCGATCTGCCGGGGATGATAGACGCCAAGAGCGTCGAGGAACCAGTCGTACAGCGGGCGATGGTTCTCGAATTCCAGCGTGCAGATGGAGTGTGTGATCTTTTCGATGGAATCCTCCAGCCCGTGCGCCCAGTCATACGTCGGATAGACGCACCACTTGTCGCCGGCGCGATGGTGGGCGGCGTGGAGGATGCGGTACATAATCGGGTCGCGGAGGTTGAGGTTGGGCGAGGCCATGTCGATTTTCGCTCGCAGAACCCTGCCGCCGTCGGGGAACTCGCCTGCCTTCATACGTTCGAACAGGTCGAGATTTTCTTCGATGGGCCGGCTGCGGTGTGGACTGTCCTTGCCGGGCGTCGTAAGCGTGCCGCGATATTCGCGCATCTGGTCAGCCGAAAGGTCGCAGACGTAGGCCTTGCCCTTTTTGATTAGTTGCACCGCATATTCATACATCTGCCCGAAGTAGTCCGAGGCATAGTATAGGTGTTCGCCCCAGTCCCATCCCAGCCAGCGGACGTCTTCTATGATTGATTCGACGTATTCAGCCTCTTCTTTGGTCGGGTTGGTGTCGTCGAATCGCAGGTGGCAGAGTCCGCCGGCGTTTTCCGCCGCGATACCGAAGTTCAGGCAGATGCTCTTTGCGTGTCCGATGTGGAGATACCCGTTCGGCTCCGGCGGAAAGCGCGTAACGACGCGCCCGGACCATTTGCCTGTCCTGGAATCCTCAGCGACAATATCGCGGACAAAATCAGATGGCTGAACGGAATCTGTGTTCATATTTACGGCGTCCTTTTTCATCAAGCCTTTGAATCATGAGTGTATCGGGATGGAAGGTATTGAAAAATGCCTGTTCCGGCAATAGGTTAGCAGGTGTCGCCTGCATATAGGAGACCTTTTTCGCCTATGGACAAGATCAAGACACGATTTGCACCTTCGCCGACGGGCTGGCTTCACGTCGGGGGGGCACGGACTGCGCTGTTCAATTACCTGCTGGCAAAACAGGCCGGCGGGACGTTCCTGCTGCGCATCGAAGACACCGACCAGGCCCGCCACGACGAATCCGCCGTCGAAAAAATCGTCGAGGACCTCCGCTGGCTTGGGATTGAATGGGACGAAGGCGTCGAGGCCGGCGGCCAGGCCGGTCCTTATCGCCAGTCCGAGCGTCTGGAGATTTATACCGCGCACATTCAGCGTCTGATCGATGCCGGATGGGCGTATTACGCCTTCGAGACGCCCGAAGAACTGGATGCGCTGCGTGCCGAAGCCCAGGACCAGAAGCGGAACTTCCGTTACCCGCGTCCCGACCCGCTCCCGACGGTCGGTGATGCCGAAAAAGCCCGCGCCGAAGGCCGACCCGTCGTCGTGCGGTTCAAAATCCCCGGCAGGGATGTAACCATCCATGACGAGGTCTTCGGCGATGTAACCATGGCCGCTGCGGAGATGGACGATTTCATCATCGCCAAGACCGACGGCTGGCCGACCTATCACCTCGCCAACGTCGTCGATGATGCGATGATGGGCGTCAATTTCGTCATGCGCGGGCAGGAATTCCTAGGCCAGACCTGGCGGCACGTCCTGCTGCGCGAGGCGTTCGGATTCGACGAGCCGCGTTACGCCCACCTGCCGCTGATTATGGACATGGCCGGGCGGAAACTCTCCAAGCGCGACGGGGCCGTCGAGGTCCACGCATTCCGCACCGCCGGATACCTGCCCGAAGCGCTGGTCAACTTCATCGCCCTGCTCGGCTGGAGCCCCGGCGACGACAGGGAAAAACTCACAATGGACGAGATGGTCGAGTCGTTCAGCGCCGGGCGCATCGGAAAAGCCAACGCGAAGTTCGACCGCGAGAAACTCCTTGCCTTCAACACCGACGCCGCCGCTGCCGCCGACGAGGATCGCCTGCTGGCGGGGTTTAAGGATTTTCTGTCGCTCAACGAGACGCCCATACCGGCGGGTGATGCCGGCTTGCTGCGGCGACTGCTGTGTATCAACAAGGGCTTTCGCACATTCGCCGACATACCGGCCCGGTGCGGCGTGCTGTTCGAGGCAGACGACGCCTTCGAATATGACGAAAAGGCCGTCCAGAAGGTGCTGGTCAAGGGCGATAGCGCCGGATACGCGATGCTTGCCGACCTGAAGCCAAAATTGTCCGCGTGCGAATGGACCGAAGAGGCGCTAAAAGGGTTAATTGAGGGCGTTTGCGCCGAAAAATCCGTCGGAATGGGCAAGGTCGCCCAGCCGATACGGGTGGCAGTTACCGGCTCAACCATCAGCCCGGCGATTTACGATACGCTGCTGATACTGGGCCGAGACAAGACACTCGCCAGAATTGACAGGTGTATGGCGATGCGGTGATATGTAAGTTATTCTGTTTCGTCGCCGTACCGGCGACAGCTAAACGGATGGGCAATCGAAAATCAAAAATCGGAAATCAAAAATGTCCTTACTCGTAACAGGAAGTATTGGAATTGACACTGTTGAGGCCCCTTCTGGCAGGGTTGTGGATGCGCTGGGCGGGTCGAGCGTTTATTTTTCATACGCTGCCGGGTTTTTCGGACCTGTGCGCTTCGTCGGCGTCGTCGGCGACGACTGCCCAGCCGACTTCCTCAAGCCGCTGCACGACCATCCCAATATCGACATGAGCGGGCTTGAGGTCCGCAAAGGCAGCAAGACCTTTCGCTGGCATGGCAGGTATCACGAGGATGTCAACGAGCGGGACACGGTGGCGGTCGATTTGAACGTTCTGGCTGAAGCAGGCTCGACGATCCCCGAAAAATTCCGCGACAGCAGGTACGTCTTTCTCGCCAACACGCATCCCGCACTGCAATCTGAACTATTGGGGCAACTGACCGGCCCGGAACTGGTCGTAGCCGACACGATGGACCTGTGGATTAACGGCGAGCGCGAAAGTCTGATGCGACTGATTGGGCGGATTGACGGGTTGGTGCTGAACGATTCGGAGGCGAAGTTGCTGACAGGCCTGCAGAACGTTGTGGCCGCCGGCTTGGAGATTGCAAAAAAAGTCCGCCGCTTCGTCGTCGTCAAGAAGGGCGAGCACGGGAGTTTGCTCTTCGCCGATGGGCAGGTGTTCACATTCCCAGCCTTTCCTGCGGTTAACGTTATCGACCCGACCGGCGCAGGCGACAGTTTCGCCGGTGCCATGATGGGATTTTTGGCTGCCCGGAACAGTATCGACACCGCGACGCTGCGTCGGGCAATCGCCTGCGGAACAGTAACAGCCAGTTTTACACTAGAGGATTTTTCGCTCAATAGGTTCTTTCAAATCAATCTGTCTGACATCGAGAGTCGAATGAAACAGTTCGAGGCGCTGACAAGGTTCTGATGCTTGTTCTTGCACGGCGGGTCAGGAGACCCGCCGCGCGGAGATACGTATGTCCATTCGCACATTCCTGGCGCTGCCGCTGGATGAGGGGATTGTTGAGCATCTCGTTGAGGTTCAGCGGTCGCTCTCGTCGGCTGGTGCGCGCGTCCGGTGGGTGGACGGCGAAAATCTTCACCTGACGATTAAATTTCTCGGGGATGTTACAGACAGGCAATTGCCCGATGTCTGCCGTGTGGCCGAGGATGTCGCCCGGCAGGCCGAGCCGTTTGAATTCTCCATCTCGCGCATCATCTCCGTTCCGTCGGCGGGGGCGATGAAGATGGTCTGGGTCGGCATAGACGAACCGACTGGCCGGCTGGAAAAACTTTACCAACTGCTGGAAGAATCTTACGCGGATATAGGGTTCCCAAAGGAGAACCGTCTTTTTCGTCCGCACTTGACGCTTGGGCGGGTCAAAGGCGGGAAGAACGTCCGGGAACTCCGCGCCGCCGTCGATGAGATCGCCGAGACCGACTTCGGCCCCCAGTCGGCGGAAAAAATGATAGTCTTTTCCTCGGAACTGACGCCCGACGGCCCCGTCTATTTACCCATGGCAAAATCTCGATTGGGTGGCACAGGTTTGTAACCTGTGCTGTTTCGCCGAGTGTTAGATGCACAGGTTGAAAACCTGTGCCACCGACGGTGATTGACATTTCGCCGCAAAGGAGTAGATTTTCTAAAGGATCGCGCTTGCGATACCCGAACATATACCTTACAGTCCTTCCGGTTATGACAGGACTTTTTCAGGGCAAGGAGAACAGTAGATGGCAAAATCTTCCAGCGGGAATAAGGACACGGTTTCTGCCGATCAGCGACGGACCAAGGCGCTCGATGCGGCGTTGCAGCAGATCGAGAAGAATTACGGCAAGGGCAGCATCATGAGGCTTACCGACGATCAGGTCGTTCCGATTGACGGCATATCGACCGGTCCATTGAGCCTGGACCTCGCCCTGGGCGGGCAGGGCATGCCGCGAGGCCGGATCTGCGAGTTGTACGGACCTGAGGGCGGCGGAAAAACGACGCTGGCGCTTCATGTGATCGCCAACGCCCAGGTCGCCGGCGGGATCGCTGCGTTCATCGACGCCGAACACGCGCTCGACCCAATCTGGGCTAGGAAACTCGGCGTCAAACTCGACAGCCTGCTTATTTCCCAGCCGGACACGGGCGAACAGGGGCTGGAAATCTGCGATATGCTCGTTCGCTCCAATGCCGTCGATGTTATCGTGATCGATTCGGTGGCCGCTCTCATCCCCCGCGCCGAAATAGAGGGCGAGATGGGGGCTGTGCACATGGGTCTCCAGGCGCGCCTGATGAGCCAGGCAATGCGGAAACTGACCGGCATAATCTCCAAAAGCCGGACCTGCGTAATCTTCATCAACCAGATTCGCATGAAGATCGGCGTGATGTTCGGAAACCCTGAGACGACGCCGGGCGGGCGGGCGCTGAAGTTCTATTCCTCGGTCCGCGTCGATATCCGCCGGGTCTCGACGATTAAGGAAGGCGACGTCTCCGTCGGAAACCGCGTCCGCGCCCGCGTCGTCAAGAACAAGGTCGCCCCGCCGTTCCGCACCGCCGAGTTCGACATAATGTTCGACTTCGGGATAAACACCGTCGGCGACGTGCTGGACCTTGCTGCCGAAAACGGCGTCGTCGCCAGGAGCGGCTCGTGGTACAGTTTCGGCGATGTCCGCCTGGGACAGGGCAGGCCCGCAGCCATTACTTTTCTTAAGGACAATGCGGACCTTTATAAAGAGATTCGCGGCGCGGTGGTCGAAAAACTCTCTTCGCACGCGGATAAGGCGTAAGCGGATTTCAGATTGCGGATTGTGGATTGCGGAT
>CAYUYD010000156.1:0-6558 GCA_964449105.1 uncultured Planctomycetaceae bacterium
GATCATGCCCGGCGACCGCGGCTGGAAAACGTGGCTTGAGGGGCTGGGCGAAAAAGCCAGGTAATCTCAACGTGCGTCTGCCCGATCTTCGGGGACCGGACGACGGGAAGGAAGCGACGAAATGACTGCGCGAAAAGCCTTGGTTATTCTTGCCGCTGCCGTGTGGATCCCGGCCGCGCCCGCTCTCTGCGAGAACCCATATCTGGCCAAACGCCAGCTCCGCCCGATAATTCGGGTGCTCAGCTGCGGTGCCCTGCCGGATATCCGGCATACCGACGGGGCGAATTGGTGGCTTCGCGGCGCTGTTTGGCCCGTACGGCTCGACGGCCGATGGATCAACTACCGCGCCTATCAGGACATGTACTGGCCGGGCGAGAGCCGCCAGATCGGAGAAGTTGACGGAGCGGCGGTGGTGATATCCGACCGCGGCGTGGATTTCCTGGACAGGCCGCTCGGCGAAATACTTGCGGCCTACGATGTTCTGCTGTTGGGCATGACGCCGGATTTTTCGCTGACGGAATCGCGGGTCTCCAAGGTCAAGTCCTTCGTCGAACAGGGTGGCGGGCTGATCTATTGCGCGCACGGGAAGGACCATTCGCTTGACACATTCCTGCCTGCCACTTGCGGCGCACCAGATGCCGGGGGCGGGGAAGTCGTGCCTGATGCCGAGGCTGCGGCCGTGGCCGGCAAGGTTGACTGGAAGAAATTGGGAGAAGTAAAGACTCGTTCGAAACTAATTGTTAGGCCTGGCGGAAAGGCGCTGGCCGCCTTCGCGGACGGGGCCCCGTTTCTGGTCTCGGGCGGGCTTGGCAGGGGAAGGATGCTGGTCGTCGCTGTTCCATACGGCAACACCTACGGCAAGGACAATCCCTATGGGAGGGAAGTGACCGAGTGGCCCGACGCGGGCGGCTATTTCCTGAATTCTTTTCGTTGGGCTGCCGAACCTGTCCTCAAAATGCCGCTGGCCCAGGCGCCGGCTGGAGAACGTGATATATCCGAATTGAAGGCCCGGATGGAGCAGGCAAGGAAGGAATTGGCGGATGCCAAATCCCTCAACTATCCCGTGTTCCATGCCGAGCAGGAACTTGCTGTCGCGGAGCACTACTTGCGGAGGCTGCCGGAGGTCGAGACGCTTGGAGAGTTCCGCGGCTCGAGAGACACGGCTAGCGAGGCGCTCAGGCGTCTCAAAGGCTTTCTTATCTGCGTGCGGATTCCGCAGTTTTCCAAGGAGATGCCCGGCGGCCATCAGCGCATGCCCGGCTTTAGGCAGCTGTCCGGTTGCTATGCTTATCCGGCGGATAAAGAGTCCATCCGGAAGAAGGTTGACGAGCCGCATTCGCGGGGACACTTGGCCACGCTGTACTTTGGAATGCACATGCCTTATGCGACCTACCCCTGGCTGCCGGGGGATGAGCGGTGGCGGGCAATGCGCGACGGCAAGAAGTTCACCTACTACCCGGGATCGGGCACTGTATGGTCGTGCCTGGCGTTCAAGGAATGGTCGGAGCAGTGCATAGACTCCGCCAAATTCGCGGCCCGGCTCGGCTTCGACTCCATCGAGCTGGACGAGTCTTACACCTGCGCCGGGTGCGCGGCGTGCCAGGAATTCCGCCGCTCGCGCGGGATGCCGCCGACGCCCTTCGGCGCGACCTACAAGAGTCCTGCCGTGGACTACATCAAGATGGCTGGCTCCCTGCGAGAGGAGAACCCCGAGATCGCCGTCTGCACCAACGCCTTTGGCTGGACGGCCATTGACGAGCCGGAATATGTTTACAACGTGCAGGCAATGCACGAGACGGTGGGCGGCAAAGCCCAACTGGACTGGGATTACGCGGCCTCCCTCTACCGCGGTTGGGTCCTTCATACAGGAAACGTGCCGACCTACGGAGTGCTTTACCTGTCGCGGTACTTCAAGCCGGGGTATTGGTACGACATAACGACGGCTAGTGCGCAGGCCAGCCGAGTGATGTCCATGGTCGACCCCTGCGGCGAGCCGACCGAGTCCTTCATGCATCGCTACAGCGACTACATATTCGGCGATTTCGTGGACCTCTACCTGACGAAGGACTGCTTGCCCAACACCATCAACCAGGAGGTCGTGCGCTCCTTGAAGGATCTGCCGAAGGTGCGGATGTACGTCAATGAGCGAAACTTGCCTGACGGGACGAAAGACCTGGTCATACACCTGTTCAGTATCGACGACGGAGCAATCGTAACGGACATACCTCTGGAGGTCGATACGGAGAAGGTGAACCTGGGCGGGCGGAGCTCGGTTACGATTCTCAGCCCCGGTCTGCCGGCCCACACGGTGCAGGCCGCTGTCGCCGGCGGGAAGCTGAGCTTTCGCGTCCCCAGCCTGAAGATGTGGAACCTTGTGGTGGTGGGCGCGCCGGTCGGCCCGACGGTCAAGCTCGACACCCCTTACAAGGAGGTTCACGCCGGCGAGCGGTTCGAGGTAACGGCCGAGGTGGAAAACGTAGGGGCTGGGCCCGTTTCCGGGAGCGTCGCCCTTCGCGCGCCCGAGGACTGGGAGATCGGCGGGGCGCAGGAGTTCAGATTGGAGCAGGGGCAGAAAACCAAGATGATCTATCAAGTGACGGCCGGCTCCAGACCCAGGCACGAGTTCTACGCCATTTATCCGGAGATTGCCGCGAACGGTGTGACCTGTGTGTCCTGGCCGGTCAAAGTGCAACTGCGCCCGGCCGACGAGGTGCGGCTGTGGATTACTCCGCAGTGGACGCACGGCCGGACCGAACGCGAGCAGTTCGTTCTTCACGGGAAATCCACCCGCGACAAGCCCGTATCGCTGACCGTGAAAGCCCAGTTCCCTGACGGCTGGAAGCCTGCCGCTGCGAACTTCACCCTCACCCTCGAACCGCACAAGGAAGCCGTGAGCGAGACGGTTACGGTCGCGATTCCCGTGCAAGATCAGAGCCTGTGGGATCGCAAGGACGTCAAAGTGAAGCTGACCGGTGGGATCGAAGGCGCCGAGCGATCCTGGGAGAGCGAGGTGCGGGTGTTCCGCTACCGCACTTACATTGCCAATTGGATGCTGGGCTGTTTCGCCGACGGCGCCGGCCCGCCTCTGATCCGCTTGGGCGGCTGGCCGAATTTCTACCTGGACTACGCAACGAGTTTTTCCTCGATGGCCAAGGCCGCCGGGCAAAAGATCGACAGCGGCGACTACGCCGTCGCCTTTTGGGCGTCAACCGCGTCCGCGCGCGACAAGGTCTCAAAGTACGAGGCTGAGTTGCAGAAGCTGCTGGACAAGGGTGTTGGACTGGTCTTCCAGGAGTCCATATTCACGCCTCAGATCGAATTCAAGGGCGAATTCGCAGACAACTCCGATTTCTCCGCCTCGAAGCTGTGCCCGGTGGAGTTCCTCGGCAAGTCCAGTGCTAGCACGATCACGTTTCTACCGAATCACGTCATCACTCGCGATCTCCCCTTCAAGAGTTTTACTGCCTCCAAAGAGATGGAGGTCGCAAAGGTGAAGGCCAAGGACTGGGCAAAGGTCATCGCAACCTGGGAGGACGGGACCCCGGCGGTGGTGGTGAGCACCGATCCGAAGCGTCGCGTGGCGTATATCGGATGTCAGTTCCGCCGCGAGGGCTGCACGTTCAGTATCGACGCGCCGGAAAAGTGGGCATTGATTCCGTTCTACGCGCGGATGTCAGAGTGGGCGGGAGGGATGCTGAGGTAAAAGAAACAGGGCCGCCTTTCCTTTGAAGGATTGAGGGGAACGTGAAAGGAGGTGCGGCGATGAGAGTGCGGAGGGTAATTGGAATCCTGGCAGTAAGTGGCTGGGTTATAGGCTGACCTCTTTAATCCAGTTCAGGTAGCCGTCAAAACCGGCGGTAATCGGAACCTGGATAATCTCCGGAACCTCGTAGCCATGATTGCTCCGAATGGCCTCCTCGATCGCCTCATAGTTGGCTGACAGCGCCTTGATGAGCAGAATCATCTCGTCGTCTTCGTGGACGCTGCCTTTCCAGGTGTAGTAACTGCGGATGGGGAACACCTGGACGCAGGCAGCGAGTTTGTCGGCCAGCAGGGGGCGTACAATCCTGTCAGCGGCGTCTTTGTCGGCGCACGTCGTTATCACCATGCAATAGTCGCATACGTTTTCCATGGCCGGTCTCCCTATTATTTAAAAGGCTTCCAAAGACGGTTTCATATATTTTGCGCGGGGGTCTCCAGACCCACCGCGTTTCAATCCAGTGGACGCAAAGGCGGCGGGTTGGGAAACCCGCCGCGCAAGATGCGAGGCCCGAACCGGAGAGCATATCGTTACGGGCAATAATTTGGAAGGCAAGCCCAAAAAGCGCTCTGCCGCGCAAGATGCTATTTTTTATGGAACATTTGGCGTAGTTGTACGTCAAAGGCAATAGAAAGGAGTCAAATTATGAAGACTCGTGTAATTGCAATGGTGGCGATGGCGGCTTTGCTTGTTATCGGGCAGGTGGTTCTGGCTGATGGGATGCTCGTTCCGGTCAGGCCCGAGTTGCCCGTTCGCGGGCACTGGTCGGTGAAATACCATCACGTCAGCGTAACGGTGCGCGACCAGGTCGCGTCGGTCCACATCGACCAGGAGTTCGTCAACGATTCGCGCGGCGACATCGAGGTCGAGTACCTTTTTCCGATCCCGCCCGGAGCGGCCATCGACTCGATGACAATGGTCGTCGATGGAAAGGAACTGACGGGCAGACTGATGGAGGCAGCCGAAGCGCGGAAGATTTACGAGGACATTGTCCGGCGTAAAAAGGACCCCGCCCTACTGGAGTACATGGGTTCGGGGCTTTACCGCACACGGGCGTTCCCGCTCCAGCGAGGAAAGCCCGCCAAGGTCGTCGTTACGTACAAGACGGTCTGCAAAAAGGACTACGACCTGGTCGAGGTTTTTTATCCGCTTAATACAGAAAAGTTTTCGTCTCGGAAAATCGACGACGTGAAGGTAACGGTCGATATCAAGGCCGGCGCCGACATTACGGCTGTCTATTCTCCGACGCACGACCTGAACGTGGAGCGTAAAAGTTCCCGTCACGTTATCGCGACATATCAGGTGAAGGACTCCATTCCCGACACAGACTTCCAGGTTTATTACAAGTCGGCAGACGAGAAGATCGGCGCGACGGTTCTGACCTATCGGCCCGACAAGGACGAGGACGGTTATTTTATGATGCTGGTCTCGCCGAACCCTGGCCTAGCCGGCAAGGCCCTCGGGTCGAAGGACATTGTAATCGCGCTGGACCACAGCGGCTCGATGTCCACCGGCGGAAAACTCGTCCAGGCGAAGGAGGCTTTGCGATACGTCCTCAGCAGCCTGGGCGAAGAGGACCGCTTCAACGTGGTATCTTTCTCCGATTCGGTCGATACGTTCTTCCCGAAGATGGTCGATGCGACGAAGAAGAACGTGAACGAGGCGCTGGACTCACTCGACCGCATCGAGGCCACCGGCGGGACCGCGCTGTCAAAGGCGGTCAATACCGCGCTGGGGATGTGCGACAAGTCCCCACAGCCGCTCAGGGCGAAGCATGGGGCGCATCCTGAGCTTGAGGGCATAACGTTTGAGGAGCAGCAGTGGATTGAGGGCGTGCGCAGGCCGGCATACGTCATCTTCCTGACCGACGGGCTTCCGACCATCGGCGAGCGCGACGAAGGGAAGATCATCAAGGCGGCCAAAGAGGCCAACCAGGGCAAGTCCCGCCTGTTCGCCTTCGGCGTCGGCTACGACGTGAACGTCCGCCTGATTGACAATCTGGTCCGCGACAATCGCGGCGCCAGCGATTACGTAAAGGAAAAAGAGCCGCTGGAGGCGAAAATCTCCAGCCTGTACAACAAGATAAAGCACCCCGTGATGACCGATATGAAGGCGTCCTTCGACGGCGTGAAAACCACGATGACATATCCGCAGGAACTGCCGGACCTGTTCGACGGCGGACAGATACTCATGGTCGGACGCTACGACGGCGGCGGCAAAACCACGCTGGAAGTTACCGGAAAAATCGAGGGCAAACCGCAGCAGTTCAAATATGAGGTTTCGCTGGCCAGGTTGAGCGAGTCGGGAAAGAACACCTTTGTCGAGCGGCTTTGGGCGGTCCGGCGGGTCGGGTTCCTGCTGGATGAGATTCAACTGAATGGCGAGACGAAAGAAGTCGTCGATGAACTGGTCAAGATCAGTATGAAATACGGCATAATGACGCCTTACACAGCATTCCTTGCCGATGAATCGGTGAACCTTGGCAAAAGTGCAGAAATCCGCGCCCGGGCAGGCCGCGAGTCCGGTCGGTTGGCTGGGAGTTACACTGGCGTCGGCGGGCAGATGGACGCCACGAATCGAGGGAAACTTAACATGGCAACGCGCGCTCCGGCAGCCAGTGGAGTACGGGCCGAGCAAACCGTCGCGCAATACGGCTACAGCGACGCACATGCGTATGAAGCAGGTAAGAAAAAACAGATTGCCAATGTCCAGAACGTCGGGAATCAGACGCTTTACCGTCGCGGAAACGTCTGGCTGGCGCCGGGGACCGAGAAACTCGACCTGGAAAAGGACGCCGA
>CAYUYD010000157.1:0-6554 GCA_964449105.1 uncultured Planctomycetaceae bacterium
ACCGAAAGCGCCCGGCGTCGGCGATGGGATCACAAGAGGCCTTGGTTTGCCGCTGCCGCAGCGATGATCCTGATTGCCCTGTCGCTGATCACCTGGCGCGCATATAACAACAGCAGAATCCTCGAAACGCAGCGAGCCGGTTTAATCGCCGCCAGAGAGGCCGTGAAATACTATGGCGGATTGCGCGATGATTCCAGAAAGAACGACGGGCTGGATAAGGACGAAGAGAAAAAGATTTTTCAATATGAGGAGATCATGGGGTATCGCGACTTCGTGCCGACGCTGACCTTTCTTGTCAGCGAAGCGATCGACAAAGTTGCAACCGACCAGAAGTTGATGAGCCTGGAAGGTCGGGATCGGCTTATGAAGATCGAGCGGTCGAAGCGGCGCGTAATAGTCGTTGATTTGGTGGATATGCAAAAGTACAGAGATGATTTATCGAGCATAGACGCCGAGGCCCTCAAGGCCGGATACAGCGGAGCGTTGGTAACCAGGGAGTCCGGTAGCGTCAGGAGCAGCAGCCCGAGGGGTATGGACCGTGGAGGTATGGACCGTGGAGGTATGGACCGTGGAGGTATGGGGCGTGAAGGGTTCCGAAACGAGGAGGGCCAGCCGGAACAGGCTTCGTCTGGAACCAAATCTACCGGTCAGCGGGGATACGTGGTGTATCTGGCAGGGTCCACTCCGCTGCCGTACGGCGAGGCAGCACGGTTCCTCGGTGAACTTGGGCACAAACTTGGTGAGTTGACGGGGGCGTTTCCATCGATAGATGTAACTCTCAGCGTGATTGTCGATGTCAAGCGAGGGCTGCCTCCGGCGACGCCCTCAGAGACCGGCGGCACGCCAGGATTAGCGGGGGGGATGGAAAGAATCGAGCGAACCGGCGCTCCGTCGGCCGGCGGCAGAGACGGTATCGTTCCTGACCCGCTGACAGGCGAGGACACCGGCGCCGATACGCAGTTTGTGCTTGGTTGGAAAGTTGTAATTAAGGATAACGGCCTGCCTAAAGACGACCAGGCTGATTCGGCTTCAAAGGCAGGAGGTGCGAGATGAAGATCCTGAAAGAAAACATGTTTCTGGTCGTTACGGCGGCGACTGTCCTTGTGGTCGGTTCGGTGTTGCTTCTGGTGAGCAGTTCCAAAGGCAGCCAAACCGACGTCAGCGTCGAAGCATATGCATCCATGTGCAAGAAGATTAGTTCACTGGCCTTCAGCGGCATCAACGAGGATAAGGTTAAAGCCGCTAAACAACGCGTAGAAAAAATACGATATCAGGCGAAAGAAGTGGCGGATGAATCCCTTCTGCGCAACTGTCGCGACTACGAAGTGTTGTCCTTTGATATTTCGGGCAAAGCAATTCCCGCCTTCCCGGTCGATCCGAAGTTCAAGGACCGTGAGACTTTGAGGCTGTTGTTTCCCGAGAAGTACCGCCTGCGATTAAAAGCCATACGCGAAACACTCACGCCGACTGTCCCGCCTACGGACGAAGAGATAAAACTCGAGATTGCGAGAATTGCCGCCAGTGTGATGCCGGCAGAAAAGGAAGATCAGCCTGTTCTGACTGGTACACCTCGCGAGGTCGAACGCTACCGTGACGAAAGGATTGGACGTTACGGGCTTGGCGGTCCGGCAGGAGAGAGAAGCCCCGCGGGGGGCCTGACCGGTACGGGCGCCGGACAAACCGCCGTCGAACAGCAGGCGCTGATTAATCTGGTTATCGGCAAATCGGAGCAGGGATGGATATACGCTGACGAAGAACAACAGGGCGACAGAAGCTCTGCCTCAGGCGGGACGTCCAACGGCGGGGCGATGGACGATGCCCTCCCTCCCGGCAGGACGGACTACGACGACAATAACCTGTGGCTGGCGCAAGTAGGGCTTTGGGTTCAGCAGGACATTGTCGAGGCGATTAACCTGACAAACCGCCGGGTGCAGAAAACGGCTTCGGGTGATCAGCAAGGCGTGGCTGCATCGGCGGTAAAGCGGCTAATGAGCATCAACATCAGGGGGTATGTTTTTGGCGGCGCCGGGACCGATGACGACAGGACGGCGACACTTCGATATCTCGACATTGGCGAAAGAAGGGAATCCAAACCCGCACCTCAACTGACGGGACGGGCCTGCAACAAACTATACGACGTAGTGCACTATGAGTTCACCGTCGTACTGCCCATGCGACACCTCCTCGTACTGCAAAAGAACCTGATGGCGCAGAATTATCATACCGTTCTGGAGGTTGGTATTGTCAGGCCCATGCAGTCAAATATACACTATTACGGAACTGATTCGGTGATGAAAGTAACCATTGTCGGCGAAATGCTGATGCTCGCCGACTGGACGCGAGGGCGATGGGACAAGGACGCTAAAGCATGGAATAAGAGTTATCCGGCGCTGGTGCCGGGAAAATTCCTGGAAAAGATGAGGGAAATGGACCCCGGCGCTATACGCGACGAGGACAATCAAAGACTGAAATCGCCCAAGGATCATTTTTGATTTTCGATTTTCGATTTTGGATTTAGAAACGGAAGAAAAAGATGCTGCAACCCAATTAAAAATTCGTCCAGGCGGACCCGGACGGGCAGGCGCCATGTATGGATAAAATCGAAAATCAAAAATACCGCGGCAACTGGTTTGCAGGCGTTCGGTTTAATAAAAAAATGAGGAGACCGAAATCATGGCCAGGAAAGAAGATGCCGGCTTAATTGAAAAAAACGTGGAGAAGGTCGTCCTTGGAGCAGCGGCAGTAATCCTGATTGTAGCCGGGATACACTGGGGGCTGTCCAGCCCTCGCAGGGTTAAATTGGAGACCGATGCCCTTGGAATCGGGATGCCTCCAAAAGGGTACTCGCCCGAGGAGGTTGACCAGGCCCTGAAAACCGCATCAGAGAGACTGGAGACTATGCTGAATCGAAAGGGGGCGGATGTTAAGCATTTGCCGGATTACGTTACTCGACTGGCAGGGATTTATAAAAATCCCTACGATGACCAGAAGGTGCACCCCTCCGTCCCTTTTGGACCGGGGCATGTTCCTCCAGAGCGGATAGATCCGGGAAAAACCCTTGAACCGCCCAAACTGGCCGACCTGCTGCCCCTGCCAAAACCCGAAGAACCCCTGGTCAAGGTCTGCCGAGAGGTCCAGGTTGTATTGATGCCGGACGGGGGAGGCGAGTACAGAGAGGGCGAGTACAAGAAGGCCGAGTACAAGGAGGTTGACGCAGCCCACGGCGTAGTGGTCTTTAACCACGGTAAGGTGCTTAAAAAGTGGCAAGAGGCCCTTAAAGGGACGTATGTATCGGCACAGGTGGTTTTTGTCGCGGTTGAGACGCAGCGACGCTACCAGATGCCCGACGGCTCATGGAGCCGGCCCGAGCCTGTTCCTATGGTGGTGATGCCGGACGCACCGACATTGCCGACGGTCCCGACGCCTGACGGAAAAAACCTTCTCGAAATTCAGCAGATGGTTAACGAATTGGCTTGGATTTCGAACCAGAAATATATCATCGAGCCTCCTTATTATGACATCATCTGGCCTGACCGTCGGACAGGAACGTGGCAGACTCGCAATAATAAACCTCGCACCCACGTCAGCGACCTTTTGGAGCAGGAGGCTGAAAAACCGGCGACGCCGGACCTAATGATGAAAGAAAGAGATTCTACTGAAAGACTCGCCGCTGAAAGGCGTGCCGCTGCCGCTGCTGCTGAAAGGCGGCGTGCCGCTGCCGCTGCTATTGAAAGGCGTCGTGCAAGCACTGGGCTGGAGAGAGGAGGACTACCGGGAGGAGGACTACCGGGAGAAAGGCGACCGGGAGGAGGACTACCGGGAGGAGGGCTGGATAGAGAAGGGGTTGAGAGACGACCAATAGAAAGACGACCGGTTCCGGCGGGTCCGGTTCGAGCGGATCGCATACCTACCGAGATTGATGCGCCAATGCTCGTATTGATACCCACTCTTCAGGAGCAGTTGGACAATCCTGCCGGCATCATAGAGGCGTGGTTCCACGACACGAGTTTGACGGAAGGCATGACCTATAGTTATAGTGTTCGCCTGGTCCTTATCAACCCCTTGCTGGGCCGTTTTAAGGACGTGGCGGATAAAGACGACGCTAAGGTTCAGACATTGAAGACGCCCTGGTCGGACTGGTCCAAATCGGCGAAAGTGGAGCGTCCGGCCGAATTTTTCCTGGTGGGCAGTGCCCCGCAGATGGGTACGGTGGAAGTGGAAGTGTTCACGCAGCGGTGGGGTCAGCGGGTCAACCATCGCTTCAGGGTCGGTCCGGGCGAGCCTATAGGCGGGGACGTTAATAAGGATATGCTCCAGCTTGGTGACGACAAGCCGACCAGTACGGTCGTGAGTTTCAGGACCGGCGATATTGCCGTGAGTTTTGATTTCGAGAAGAAGCAGCGCGTCCCCGGCACGGACTTCTTCCGCACGACGACGACGGAACTGCTGTACCTCGACGCCGATGGAAAACTTCGCACGCGTACGCGGTTTGCGGACGAGTCGTCATCGCGGTATAAGGAACTGCTCAACGAGGTCCGACAGGCAGCCGGAACCACGGCAGATGTGCGGTAACAGGATTTGTCGTTACGGTGTAGAAAATAGCGATTTTCTACTTGCGTCTTCCGGGATAGTTGAATTATGCTTCTTCAGCCGCACGCAAGCCGCTATTGCGGTATCAGTGATGTAATTATAGAGTATTGTTCGATAAGTAAAGAAAGTAAAGATAACGGACTTGGGTAAGTGCGGTGGGATAAGCCTTTGGCGTGTCCGCTCCGCAGGGATTGAGTTTTCCGTGCAGGAGAGTCCTCGAGTACGAGGTAGCGGCAGTAGAGCCGAAGTTCATCGGCGCCGAAACCCTGCACGAACAGAGCCTCTTGAAAGGAGCATTGCATTGCGTCGGCTTACTAACCTGCGATGGGCTGTGTTGACGGTAATTGCGGTTTCGGTTTTGGCTGGTCCGGTTGCCTGGGGACAGGATGCCGAAACAGACCAGGCAAAGGCGCTGTTGAAGCAGGGTGCGGCTCAGTATAAAGACCTGGACTTCAAGGGCGCCCAGACGACGTTCCTGAGTATTGACAGGGACAGACTTTCCGCCGAACAGCAGAAACAACTCGATGATTACCTCTCCAGGGTCAATGGCGCCGTCAAGCAGCAGGCTTCGGCGATGGGAGCCTATGAAGACGGCTTGGAAGCCCTCAAGACCAACGACCTGGAAAAGGCCAAGGGACTCTTTGAAAATGTAGCAGCCAGCGAGTATGTCCCCGAAGCGGTGCGCAAAGATGCTCGTGCGCAGCGGGCGCTGGTGATTAAGCGGATTGAGAATTCAAAGGCTGCTGCTGCGGTCGAACCCGAGACCAATGCTAAGCCCGTTACCACTCAGCCGACGACAAAACCGACGGTGGAATCCAAGCCGGATACGTCTTCTGATGCAGCCGCCCAGGTTCGCTTAAAAAGTCTTCAGGCTGATATCGATAAGGCCAAAGCCGCTATCGCAGACGGCGACAAGGCGCTGGACGCGGACCAGGTTGATCGGGCCATTGCGTATTTTGAGCAGGCGGTCAAAGTTGCTCCCCAGTACAAGCCCGGTCACGAACGCCTTGCCTTTGCCCGAAGCCTCGTCGGAACCGGCGGCGGCCTGGCGGCGATAAGTCGTCTGGAGCGAATCCGCAACGTCCGCAAGCAGGAAACCGAGGTCCGTTACGCCGAGGTCATGCAGCGTGCACGTGAGGCCATGCAGGCGCCCAGGGGAATGGAAGATTTCGAAAGGGCCGACAACGAGGTCCGCTACGCCCAAACATTACTGGCGACCAATAAGAGCCTTTTCACTGATACTGAATATCGCGCCAAAAATATCGAAATCGAAAAATTGCTGGAGTATATCGACCTGGCCAGGTCGAAGTGGGAAAAGAAGCGGGTCGTCGATCAGATCGAAGAGATCAAGCAGAGCAAACTCCAACGCGAGTTGGAATCGAATCGCCGGAAGGCCGAAAGGATCGCGTCGCTGAAGGAGCGGGCCGGTACCCTCCGCAATGAACAAAAGTACAAGCAGGCTATCGAGGTCTATGGGGAGATAAGCAAACTGGACCCCAACGACGATCAGGCGAAGGACTGGCTCGCCCAGCTGGAGCGCTTCGTGCAACTTCTGGACGCCAAGGACGCGGACAGGACCTCCATGCGTGAAGAGGTCAAGCAGTTGAACGACATCCGCTGGTCCCAGGTTCCCTGGCACGTGCTGATGAATTTACCCAGTGACTGGCCTGATAAAACCCTTAATCGCAAGCAGCTCGGCGCAGGGGAGATTACCGAGAGCGAAACCGATCGCGCCGTTAACCGACGATTGAACCAGAACCTTGCCAAACTTGACTTCGCCGGAATAGATTTCAAGGATGTCGTCCAGTTTCTCCGGGAGGTCAGCAATGTTAGCATCCACGTAAAATGGGCTGCACTGGAGGCTGTGGGTGTTGACCAGAGCACCAAAGTTAACGTCCATCTTACCAACGTAACGCTGAGAAAGGCCATTCGGACTATCCTGGAGGATGTCGGAGGGGTCAACC
>CAYUYD010000158.1:0-6554 GCA_964449105.1 uncultured Planctomycetaceae bacterium
AGTCTTTTTCTGCCCGCCCTTGCAAAGGCGTATTCGGCGCTGGATGTCGCCAACGGAAGCGACTCGCAAGCCATCTTTCTCCTGACCGACGGTAATTTTTCGGAGGGCTGGCAGATTGTGGATATCGTCGGTCAACGCAGCACGCACATAAAAATCCCCATTCACGTGATCCAGTACAACTTGTTACACGGATCATTAAGCTCAGCCCTGGCGGCAATTTCTAAAATTACCGGCGGGGGATACAGGTTGATAACTGAAAAATAAGTTTGCCGACAGCATCTCATCAAGTCATCAATCTCCGGCTTGCCGTTTGGGCGGCGGTTGTCTATTATCGCCGGCTTGTGAGCGCGGAAAAACCCCAACAACTAGATACGCCGGCGATGGTGCAGTACCGGCAGTTCAAGGACAAGTACCCGGACCACATCCTGTTCTTCCGGATGGGCGATTTCTACGAGATGTTTTACGAGGACGCCAAAACCGCCAGCCGGGTGCTGGGACTCGCCCTGACCAGCCGGTCCAAAGGTCCGTCGGCCATTCCCCTGGCGGGGATACCGTATCACGCCCTCGATTCGTATCTGGCCAAGATGGTCCGGGCGGGTCATCGCGTCGCCATCTGCGAGCAGGTCGAGGACCCGAAGCAGGCAAAAGGCGTCGTAAAGCGCGACGTGGTCCGCCTCGTAACGCCGGGCACGCTGACCGAAGAGAATCTCCTGGAGCAGCGTGAGGGAAACTACCTCGCTGCGGTGTTCGACCCGAACGACAGCCTGCATGACCGGCGAAGCGCGATTCGCGGGCAGGGGGGCGATAAGGCGTCAAAGAAACAAGCGCCGCACCAGGTGGGGATTGCGTGGGTGGAGGTTTCGTCGGGCGCGTTTGAGGCGATGCTTGCGCCGGCGGATAACGTCATGGACGAACTGGTTCGCATCAGGCCTGCGGAGGTGATCGTTCCTGAGTCCTCGGCGATGGATGAGAAGGGCTTTCGCGATTCGCTGCGTC
This sequence comes from uncultured Planctomycetaceae bacterium, assembly GCA_964449105.1. Taxonomy (GTDB): domain Bacteria; phylum Planctomycetota; class Phycisphaerae; order SM23-33; family SM23-33; genus JAUWNJ01. The sequence continues at coordinate 997 of CAYUYD010000158.1, forward strand.
AGTACGTCGGAGCGGCGGTAACCGCCTGCCCGCCGTGGGCGTTCGAGGCGCACAGCGCCGGCGAACTTCTGAAGGAGCACTTCGGCGCCAAGACTCTGGCCGGCTTTGGGTTCGAAGAATACGACCCGTCAATCTCCGCTGCGGGGGCTGTCATCGACTATCTTCGGGCGACGCAGAAGACAGCCCTTGTCCATATCGGTTCTCTTCGCCGGTTCGACCGTCGCGACGGCGTAATCATGGATGGTAACACTATCCGCTGCCTCGAAATCCTCCGCACGCTTCGGACCGGGCGGCGGGCGGGAGCGCTGTTGGAGGCCATCGACGCGACCGTTACGGGCATGGGGGCGCGATTGCTGGAACGCTGGCTGACCTGGCCGATGCGGTCGTATTCAGGCATCGTCGCCCGACAGGACGCCGTGGAAGAATTTTTGTCGGACGCCGCACGCCTGGAGAAATTGCGGGAAATCCTCGACGGGATGAGCCAGATTGACCGGATCGCGTCCAATATCGCCCTTGCCCGCATCCGCCCGCGCGAACTGCTGGGACTGGGCCAGACGTTATGCCGGCTGCCGGAGGTCTGCGAACTACTGGGCGGTTTCAAGAGCGACTTGATTTCCGCTATTCCGGGCAAACTCATGGGTCTGGATGCGCCTGCGGATTTAATCCGACGCGCTATAAGCCCCGACTGCCCGCCGACACTCCGCGAAGGCGGGGTCATTGCCGACGGGTTTGACGAGGAACTCGACCGTCTCCGCCGGATCGGAACCGACGGGCAGAACTGGCTGGCGGATTACCAGGCACGCGAGTCAAGCCGCACCGGCATGGCGAACCTGAAAGTAGGATACAACAGGGTCTTCGGCTACTACCTCGAAGTCAGCCACGCCAACGTCGAAAAAGTCCCCGCCGATTTCATCCGCAAACAGACGCTCAAGAACGCCGAACGCTACGTAACCGACGAGTTGAAGCGGTTCGAGTCCGAAGCCCTTACCGCCGAAGAGCGAGCCAAGGTGCTGGAAGCCGGGCTGTTCGAGCAGGTCCGCGTGGAACTTTCCGGTTATATCGCGCAGTTTCAGGCCGCTGCTGCGGCGATCGCGACGCTGGACGTGCTGTCGTCCTTCGCGCATCTTGCCGTCGAGCGGAACTACCGCCGACCGACCATCACACAGGAAAACGTCCTGCACATCGTCGGCGGAAAGCATCCGGTACTGGCAGAGACGCTCCGCGAGAACTTCGTCCCCAACGACGTGCACATGGAGGCCGGAGATAATCGTCTTTTGATAATCACAGGCCCGAACATGTCCGGAAAGAGCACCTACATCCGCCAGACAGCGATCCTTGTGCTGATGGCGCAGACCGGATGCTTCATCCCCGCGGAGGAGGCGATCATCGGCATCGTCGATCGCATTTTCACCCGCGTCGGAGCCGCCGACGAACTGGCAGCGGGTCTATCGACCTTCATGGTCGAGATGATAGAGACGGCCAATATCCTCAACAACGCCACGGACAAGTCGCTTGTGATTCTCGACGAGGTCGGTCGCGGCACGAGCACCTACGACGGCCTGGCGCTGGCGTGGGCGATATGCGAACACATCGCGCTGCGAATAAGGTGCCGCACGCTGTTCGCCACGCACTACCACGAACTGACGGAACTGGAGAGTCTGCTGGACGGGACGGCCAACCTCAACGTCTCCGTCCGCGAATGGGCAGATGAGGTCGTTTTTCTGCACAAGATCGTTCCCGGCGGGACGGACCGGTCCTACGGTGTGCACGTAGCCCGCCTTGCCGGCGTGCCAAAGGCGGTAATCGACCGCGCCAGGACCATTCTTCCTCAACTCCAGGCGCACCTTGCCGAAGGGCTGGACATGCCCGAACTGGCCGAGAGAGCAAAAGCTGCCGCCGCCCAGATGGGCCTCTTCGCCGACCCTGCCGCCCGCGTCGCCCGCGAAATCAAGTCCGCCGACCTGGACGACATGACGCCGATGCAGGCGATGGACCTGATGAGAAGACTAAAGGGTGAGTTATAGGAATTGCGTATTCCAGCCTCACGGTATTCCGGCCTGCTACCTTGCCTGCGGGTCAACCCATTTTCCGCTGCCGGTGCCGGTGCTTGGCTGCCATGTGCCGAACGGATTTCGCTTCTCCTTCGTCGGCGCATCGACGTACTCAAGCAGTATATCCACGAACGGTTCCACCCGGTCGCGGTATCCTTCTTCGAGCATGGCCTTGAGCACCTCTCGGAGTATGACGCGATCTGAATCGCTTTTTTCCTGAGGAGCGGCGACCGACGTCCAGCGGGAACTATACGGGTGGTTCCTGAAATCAACCCACATGCTCTGACCCTTGCCCAATTCGGCAATCTTGTCGAAGGTCGCAAGGGCACTGTCGTAATTGGGCAGTTTGGTGTATCGTCGATGTGACGTGTGGACCTTAATGCAGTAAAAGCGGAATTGCTTCTCCATAGCCGACGTTACCAGTTTCTCGATCTTTTCCAGGCTGTTCTGTTGCGGCGGGGCGTCCCCGATGAGAACGACGACCTTCCGTGCGGTTAGATTCTTCGACCAATTCTGCTTCCTGACAATGGTGTAGAGCGCCTCAAACACGGCCTCTGGAATATCCCCTCCGCCCTTTGCGTCGGCATCGCGCAGGGAATAGGAGAGTTTCTCGCCGCTCCCAAGGAGGGGAACCCCCTCCACGATATATTCGTCGCCGTGGTCGCGATACAGCAGCACGCTTATCCGGGGTTCCCTGCTGATCAGTTCAAACGCCCGCATCATTCTGACTACGTCGCGCTTTATCCACTGGACGACAGATCCCATCGACCCGGTGCTATCGACGGCAAAGCCCACCTCCAGATTATCCAATCGAAGCTGCCTCAGTTCCAGGTCCTTGCTCCATTTCTTGTCGCGGATGTTCGTGATTTTTTCGCCCGTTGGCATGACCTTTGACAGGCTCGTATAAGGCACACCCGCGCCGGAGTCGATCTCCCTGAACTTGGTTTCCTTGAACCACTTCACCCACCGCTTCTGCGTCGTAGCCCACATGACGTCGGAACTCTGCTTGTTCAGTGTGGACGAAGGTTCAATGCCGCCATAGACGCGCCGGAGAATGAATTCGGCGCGATAAGCGGAGTCCAGTTCGCTCATCGCGGTAATCAGTCCCTTGATAAGATCGGGGCTTTGCCAGACCCTTAACGTATCGCCCATCGCTTCCAGCGTCCGGATGTCGCCGGGGTCCAGCGAGTTCGTGTTCTCGAAGAACCACTTGAACAGTTCCTTGTTCCTGGCTCTCGGTCCGCTTTCTTGCATCAGACCCACAAGCCCCAGGCGCAGGTCGCCCTGGAAGGAGTTCTTTTCCGCCAGTTTGAAGGCGCCGGATACCCATCGCCCGCGCTGTTCGGGCGTGAGGCGGTCCTGGCGGGCGTGAAGGGCTTCCCATGCGTAAACGCGAACAATGCGCGTCTGGTCGCTTTCCATTACCTCCACCAGCCTCTCGCTGGTCCGCGGGTCGTCTATCCTCGCCAGGCTGATAACAGCCTTCACCCGCGCCATCCAGTCCTTGCTCTTAAGGTGCTTGCCGTACATATCGAGGTAATAGTTGACAAACCGCTCGATCCCGACGGCATCATTATTGGTCTTTCCCATGGTTGGTTGACTCGTCGCCGGCCGGCTGGAGGGAATCGGTGCTCCCGAGGCGGGGGAAAGAAAAATCAATGCACACGCAAGAATCAGAAGCACGCCGATAATACTTTTGCGCGATGAAGAAATCCGCTGCATGGCTTCGATCTCCGTTCCAATCCCTGTTTCCGGTGGGGGGATACAATACAACGTAATTATACCGGATAGTCAACCGTTATTCAAGGTTGGGTTTCCACCGGCGGACGGATATAAGCAGGCCAAAACATTAGCAGGGATACAGGGGATGCAGGGGATATTTTTTCTTCATTTTTTCTCTAACAACAATCCCCTGTATCCCTGCTATTTCTTTGTCGCAGTCGGTGCAGCCTCACGCCGCCGAAAACCGACCACACCCGTTCCCGCCTGCGGACGGATGGAGATCGTCGTAAAACCTCGCATATCCAACGGACATGTACGGCATAAGGAAAATATAACCTATCCCGAGGGTCAATAAGCACAACAAGGACCAGCAGAAATACCGCAGAGCCAGACAAAACAGTTTCCACTTGTACCCTCGCATTATCTCCCTGCTCCTGCGAATGGCCTCCAGCGGGCCGAGGGCGGGATTATCGGCAAGAAGGTAAAACGTCTGTGAATATGCCAAGGCCGCGATGATGCCGGGAATGATCAACAATAACATCCAGAGGATAATAAAGATCGTCATCAGCAAATGCGCAACCAGCGCGCTGCCGAAGTTCTTGAACCCGGCGAAGAGCATTCCGATCTCTGCCTGTCCGGCGCGGATGAACGTCAGGAAGAAGATCGCCACACCGAGTTGCAGAGGACCGGAGAGGACGATGCTGACGATATTGCCGATGCTACGAATCTCGCTGATGCGACCAATATGATTAAGCATAGCGAAGCCGATATTGATTAGGGTCAACAACAGGCAAAAACCAATCGCCAGGCCCCAGCGTCCCCGCAGAATTTCCCTGGCCTGGAGGTTCAATTCCGCGTTCGGCGTCTGACCGCCGGTCCCGCCCGGCGGGGACACATGCACTGCGGCGGTTTGTACGGGAACAGCATCAGCGCCGTCGAACAGGTTGGGTACAGACCCAGCCGCCGCCCAATCGCCCATACCGTCGGTCCACACCCGGTCGGCCGGCCTGACCCTGCCCTGGCGAATCCACGCCCGAAGGTCGTCTTCAGATACCGGGCCGTACTGCCGACCGGCGATAAAACAATACCATTGTCCCATCTTTCCGACCTTTCCCCTCCGCCGACGGGAAATTACAGCATACGGACGACAATGTCAATTATTTGGATTACCCGCTCGACAGGGGGGGCGATACAGGAATGGGCGATACAGGACTTGAACCTGTCAACGTAACCGCTTGTAACGACAAGCACTTACAAAATCAGCCTAAAACAGGCGATGCAGAATCAGGCGCACTTTCCGGCAATTCCACGCCAAACCTGGCCGAACTGACGAAGATGCTATCCGGCCTGTCCAACGCTGACAAGGCCAAACTTGCCGCGGCGCTGACAGGCAACGCCAAGGGGAAGCAGTTATGACCCGGAACGCCCGCCACAATGCCCGCCAAGCCACGCCACAAGCCCGTAGGCTCCGGCAGGGCAACGATCAGGAGCAAGGCCGACCTCCGGGGGGCATCCGAAACCGGAGCGATGTTTATATGCAATGCTGCGATTAACAGGGAATGAGAAAATGTTAGGAAATGTCAACTTTACCGCCGGACTTATTATGAATGACGGAGAAAGAAAACCATGAGCGAAACGACCAATAAACAAACGGAAAAAAACGGTAAGGGCAGGATTTCGACCGGGCAATTCGCCAAGGGAAACCACGGCGGTCCAGGCAGGCCGATGGGTAGTCAAAATAAAGTCAATGCCCTGCTCAAAGAGGACATCCTCCAGGCTTACAAC